>CAMBXJ010000211.1 GCA_945871455.1 Asaia bogorensis | reverse complement strand
GGACCGATAGACTCGCCTCAGCGTCATTGCCGGGCTTGATCAGGCAACCCGCCCCTTGCCGCTGAAGCGCGGGTTGCCCGGCCCTACAGGGTCAAGCCCGGCAATGACGGTGAGGCGTGTACTCGATCGCGCAACTTTGGTTCGCACCCATCAGGGGGGATGCTGATCGCCCACGGGCGGGCGATGCCCGATGAAGGGCCAGGCAATCGGGAACCGCGGCAACAGCAGGCAGTGCAGGCCAAGACCGCCACCCAGAACCGCCCCGCCAACAGCGAGTTGCCAGCCCAGTTGGTGGCCGGGCGTCGCGGCCAGACCAAGCCGATCGGGGACAATAATGGATAGGAAAACCGCCAGCCCGGTAAGCAGCGTCATCGGCACGGCTTCTCGTAAAGGACGTAGGAGTCCGACACCAAGGGCCCGCGCGCTCGCTTGCGCGACATAGGGGATCACGAGAACCTGACTGGCGCACCATATCACGATCGCTTCCCGCGCGGTCTGCGGCTGCCAGATCACAACGCCCGCCGATGTCGCCACCAACGCCGCCAGGTTCGCGTAAAGAGGAAGCCGAGGCTGACCCGCGGCGACCAACGCCACGCCGGACGGAAAGGTAACCGCCAGGGCCGCCATCAGCACGACCAGGGGAATCGCGGCCTTGCCGGCCTCCTGCCACTCCGGTCCCAGCGCCAGGGCCACAAACGGGACCAGGCTGACCACCAACCCGCCACAGAGAGGCAGCATGATCATGCTGGACAGCCGCAGCAGGCGGTCGACGCATACGAGCATTGCGTCCCGGTCGTGCTGATAGCGCGACAGATCGGGCAGGAACAGCCTCCATAGGGCGGTGAAACTGACATCCCTGACGGTGTCGACCAACCGAAACGCGATATGAACCTGCCCCAATGCCGCGGCACCGGCGTTGGCGCCCAGCAGGATCGCGAACACCCGATAGCGCGCCAGCAGGATCAGGGTGCCGGCCGTCAACGGCAGCCCCACGCGCAGCAGCGCCCGAACGGACGACCAGCGCCACACCAGCGCGGGGGACCATCGTGCAAAGACGATCAGGACCAAGGCGCCCACGCCGGAGGACACCGATTGCTGCCCCACGATCGCCCACGCCCCAAGGCCATGCACAGAGGCAACGATCCCGAAGCATGTGCCGATTCCATTGCCGATCAACGTGCGCAACGCCACCCACCGGTAGGCGCGATTCCGCGTCAGGATGCCCTGCACGACGCCCGCGCCGCCCACCAGGGGCAAGGAGACCGCCAGGATCATCGCCATTGCAAGCAGGCGATCGTCGTCCATCAGCCAGGCCAGGCCCCACCCGCAGCCCACCTGCACCGCCATCATCGCCACCCCGACCGAAGTCGACGCCCAGAATGCCGCCGACAATGCTCCGTGGTCGATATCCGCGTGCTGCACCACCGCATCGGCGAACAGGGCGTTGACGACGACCCACAGCAAGACGTGCGCCGAAACGATGGTGGCGGCGATGCCGAGCTCCGCCGGCCCGACCACGCGGGCCACCACGAATGACGACACGATCGCGAGCATGGCGGCCCCGCCAGCCTCCACGGCCGGCCAGGCCACATCGGAGAGCTTCAGGTGGGATATCCGGTTCAGCCGGGTCATGGCCGCTTCAGTCCCAGACCCCCGATTGCGATCAGCGCGACGCAGGATGGCAACCACATGATGCGGCTTTGATACCGATCGTGAGGCATGGACATGGCCCCGGTAATCGCGGCGCTGAGCGGCAGCGCGATCAGGGCCGCCGCCAGGAACCCTGCGGACACATGGCGCCGCCGCAATGCCACCGGCAGCAGCAGGATGCAGCCGGCGACGCCCATGACGGCCACGACCCGATGCACGGCCGGCAGCGGGGACGGCACGGCCAGGACTCCACGCTGTTGGCGAGCCGCCTGGTAGGCCGTGTATTCACGTTGCGGGAAGTCTTTGGCTATCCAGGGCGTGACCTGGATCGGCCATGGTTCCAGCCCGTCGCCGCTGGAAAAACGACCAAGCTGGTGCAGTGTGTTGGCGAGCGCGGCGCGGAAAACCTCGGTCGGATAGGACCGCAGGGTCGCCGCGACAATGGCATCGGCATCGGCCGAAACCGCCTTGTGGCCGCCGGCCAGAACCACGGGACTGTCGGGTTCCCACAGGAATTCGTCCGATGTTGGCGGGATCGAGGCAAGGTAGGGGCAAAGCCGCCAGCCAGCCCCCGGGCAATCCCGATCCAGCAAAAGCCGAGCCGGTCCGTCATGGATCAGCCGCGCGAGAAGGAAGACATTTCCGAACGGGGACGGGGACAGGCGGCCGTGCCCCGCCAGATTGACCGCCGTCATTGCCAGCAATGCCAGGATCAGCGGCAGGACCGCCTTCCATGGCGCCCGGGAATTGGCCGGGGCGTTGGGTGCATCCCGGGCCTCGGGTCCCGCTGTCGAACCTGCGGCGCGGAGCCATGCCGCGATCGGCCAGAGCAGCACGATCAGCCCCGCCGCCAACGCCACGCTGGATTGCTGGGTAGCGATCATGAACGCCGAACCGAAGATCACGGCCCATTGGGCAGGCCGCGACAACCGATCCTTTGCAAACAGCAGCAACGACAGCGTCAGGACGACGAGAGGCGTGAACAGGTCCGGCATCAGTTCCGAAACGATCCACGGGAACCATGTCATGGCCGCCAGGAATACCGCCAGCGCGACCAGCCACCACCGGGATCGTCCCGGTGCAACGACCCGCATGACCGTCCGCAAGACCAGGCATGCCAGGACTGCCTGGACGCAGACGACCGGCCAGGTGGTGAGGGTCAGATGCAGCGGCAGCATCATCATGCTGTAGAAGGCGGGCCGATCCCAGCCCAGGTAACGGTGGATGGCTTGCGACAGGTATGTGCCAGTATCGGCGAAGACGATCGGATAACCATTCCAGAACGCGGGCCATAGCAGGCAGGCCGCCGCAACCATTACTACCAGGAATGTTTCGGATGTCCCTGAGTGTCTGTCCGGAAAGCCCCGCCTCACCGCGTGGCTATCCCGCGAAATATTGCTTGTAACGCCGATGGTACACCTCCGCGTCGGCGGCGCCCGACCGCAGATGGACACGCGGCTCGACCCGGGTCAGGACCGTGCCCACGACATTGGCGTGCGCGTCTTCCAACAGGTCCAGTGCCAATCGCAAGGTGGCGCGAGGCGTCGACCGCCAGCGCACGCACAGCACCGTCGCATCGGCGATTGCCGCGACCACACGCGCTTCCGTCATCGCCTGGACCGGGGGCGCATCGAGCAGCACCAGATCGTAATCCTGCCGAACCGTCGCCAGCATGCGCGCCATGGTTTCGGACATGAACAGGCCCGGCAGGTGAGCGCCACCGGATCCCGACGTTGACTTTCCCGCATGAATGTAATGCATGCCGCTCAACTGATCCAATTGGATGACGTCTTCCAGCAACGCCTCCCCTTTCAGATACTCCGCCAGACCCATTTCGAACTGCGCCCCCAACCTGCGCGCAAAGCGTGGCTGGCGCAGGTCGCTTTCGATAATCAGCACGCGTTCACCACTCAACGCCGCGGATCGACCGAGAGCGATGGAGACCACGGTCTTGCCTTCGGCGGGGCGCGCCGCGGTCATCGCGATCACGCGGGGCCGATTGGCGCCGAACCACAGACCGGCGCGGAGGGCGCGGACCTGTTCGGCGAAGATCGTCAGCGGACGGCGAGCGACGTATTCCTCGATCGACAGATGGCCCAAGGCGCGCCGCCCGACCTCCGGCAGCAGCGCGAAACAGGGTAGGTTCGACACGGAGCGTGTATCCTCTCCACTGCGCAACGTGGTGTCCGCCGCGTGCAGGATGGTGGCCAGCAGCAGTCCGATGAACAGCCCCGACGCCACGGCACCGGCCATCAGCGGTCCGGTCCTGGGCCAACTGGGCAGTTCCGGCGGCAAGGCCTGGGAAATTTCGCGCGCCTCCGCCGTTTCGACCGCGGCCTGCTGGGCGGTCTGCTGCATACTTTGCAGTACGGACTGAAGCTGGGCACGCGATGCCTCGACGTCGCGGGTCATGGCGTTCAGCGCGATATGGGCCTGTCCGGCGCGGTTGGTCTCTTGCTGGGCGTCGCGCAGGCTCTGTTCAAGGGACGCCACGCGGGCACGCGCCGAACGATGGTCCGATTCGATGGAGGTCACGACGCGGGCCGTTTCGGCGGCAACCGCGCGTTGGGCTTCAGCAAGCTGACGGCGCAACGATTCCGCTTCCGGATGGTTCGGGCCGAAACGCGCCTGCCGCGCCTGGACCTGGGACGCGATCTGATCCTGCTGCAACCGCAATTGCACGACCGACGGCGCGATGGCCGCCTGCGCGCCGGCGCCGGCCTTGCCATGGGCCGCATCCAAACGCCCCTCCGCATGGGTCAGTTCGCCGCGGGCACGGACCAGATCCTCACTCAGAAGGCTGATCTGTTCGGCATCCATCCCGGCGCGCATGCCCTGCGACAGCCGATGCTCGGAGCGATAGGCGGCGATGTTGTCGTCTCCGCGACGCACATCGGCGCGGAGTTCCCGAACCCGCCGTTCCAGCATCTCTGTCGTGCGGCGCACGGCACGATACTTGGCGGCATACTGGTCCTTTACATAGACATCCATGGCATTGTTGACGGCCGCGGCGGCGACCAATCGATCCTCCGCCGTGAAAGACACTTCGATGGTCCGGGAAAACCGCGTGGCGTTGGCGCGCAACGCCGCCTGGACAGCCATGATCGTCGCATTCCGCTCCGGTCCGACCCCTGGCCCGGTGACCGGTGCCGCCGGTGTCGTTGTCTCTGGGTCCATCCCAATTATGCCCCGCAGCCCGGCCATGAAGCGACTGGGAAGCGAAGGCGGGCGGAGCGTCTTGTTGAATTCCGGATTGTTGAACAGGTTGCCGCGTTCGGCGACCTTCTGCGCGATGTGCAGGCTTTGCAGGATTTCCGCCTGGCTCGCCATGACCGAATCGGTGACCGGATCGGCGCGCAGGATGCTCTGCATCTCGCGGACCCTGTTCTCGTTCGGCTCATACAGAAGCGTGCCGGTCGCCGTGTAGCGTGGCGTCATCCGACCAAGCGCCACCCAGGCCAGCAGGGGAACCAGAACCAGACAGGCGATGACCGGCAGCTTGCGACGCCACAACACGCTCAGCATCACACGCAAATCCGCGACTTCGTCGGTCCGTATGGGTCGCTGAGCCACGCTGCCTCGCCCCCTACCGGGGACTGGCATCGAGCCCGCCGCTTCGGTGGGGCTGTCCAACATCGGCTATCCTGGCCTTTCGCATCGGGGGATCCGCGATCCCCGATCTGGGTCGATGCGGCTTCTTACCGTCGCGCACGTTAACGCTCGGCTAACGCGACCCACCCGAAATGGACCGAAACCCACACAATTGTGGGGCCGCGTTAACCCATCCTGGAGACTCTCCCGCTACATGGAAGGCGCCGGAAAAATCGGCCGGCGCCATCCACCTCCAGAACAGAGGCATTCGCCCATGCGCCTGTGTCAGCTCTTGCCTATCCTGGTCCTTACGGCATGTTCGCCGGGACGCGACCTGCCCATGCTGCCGACCGTGTCTTCCACCGACTATCGGCTTGGCGCCGGCGACGCGGTGCGGATCATCACCTTTGGCGAGGACTCTCTGACCGGCGAATTCCGCGTCAACGACAGCGGTTCCATCGCCCTGCCCCTGCTCGGCCCCGTTCGATCAGCCGGCCTGACCCCGGCGGAACTTGAAACGTCTGTCATGGCGGCCCTGAAACGGGCGAACCTGCTGCGCAATCCGTCCGTTTCGGTGGAAGTCGTGACCTATCGCCCGATCTTCGTCCTGGGCGAGGTCAATCGGCCCGGGCAATACCCCTACCAACCGGGCATGACCGTGGTGACCGCGGCGGCGGTTGCCGGTGGCTTCACATACCGGGCGGTGGAGGGATATGCTTCGGTCGTACGTACGCCAGTGGGTGCGGTAATGGGCATGGCAATGGGCACGACCGTGGGCGACCCGATCGAGGGCAAGGCGGTCCGCCACGCCTACGTGCAGCCTGGCGATGTCATCACCATCCTTGAGCGGCGGTTTTGATCCGACTTGCCGCCCTTGGGTTGGCCGCCCTTCTGATCGCGGCCGCGGGCCCGACGACACCGGCCCCGGGGCCGCTGCGGATCATCGGTGGCCCCCCGACCGGCGGCTGCATCGCCGGAGCACAGCGCCTGGCGGATCGCGGCGTCGGCTTTACGACCTTCAGGATGCAGAAGAGTGACGTGTGGGGCGCACCGCAAACCCTGGAACGCATCAAATTGCTGGGCCAGAGAGCGGCGACGGCCGGTCTGCCAGAACTGGTGATCGGCGACATCTCCCACCCGCGCGGCGGGCCGATGGGGGGCGGACATGTCAGCCACCAGCGTGGGCTGGAGGTGGATATCGGCCTGGACATGCGCCCGCGCGCTCCTTTGACAGACGCCCAGCGGGAGGCGTTCGAGCAGGCGAGCCTGGTCCGGCCCGACCGGCGCGGCGTGGAGGCCAGCCGATGGAATGACGGGGTCGTGACCCTGCTGCGGCTCGCGGCCACCCTGCCGGACGTCGATCGGGTCCTGGTCAATCCGGCGATCAAGCGGCAGTTGTGCGAGCAGGTTACTGGCGATCGGTCCTGGCTGCGCTTCATCCGTCCCTGGTATGCGCACGCCGCCCATATGCACATCACCTTCCGCTGCCCGGCGGACCAGGCCGAGTGCACGAGCCTCGCTCCGCCACCACCCGGCGATGGATGCGATGCGAGCCTGCAATGGTGGTTCGATCAGTTGGATGCGCCCGCGGCACCGACCAAGCCGGGGCCGCCGCCAAAGCCGCCCGCGATGCCGGCGGCGTGCCAGGCCGTGTTTGCCGCGCGGGGCTGACGGCGGGACGCGCCGACCTGCGTGCACGAGGCTTAGCGGCCGGGTACCCGCATTACTCTTGCGCCGGCGGCCGGACCATCAGGTCCAGCGCCAGGGACCGCTTGTTGCGGTTGTTGTTGAGGAAGGAGGCGGAAAAGCCGTCACGCCGATTGTTGGCGGCGCGGGTGTGGTCGCCGCCCCGCTACCGCGCTGATCGCTGGTCGCTTTCACTGTGAACTCGGGCGCAGCGAAAACCGATGTAGACATCGCGGCCGGCGGGCCCGAGCCAGTAGCGACACGCTGCCCGCACGTCGCGCGCGCCGTCGAGCCACGACCCGCCGCGCATGACGCGGGTCGCCGATCCTCCGACGGCCCAGGCGGAGCCGTCCGCGGGGGCGCCTTCGTAGGAATCGTGCCAAGTATCGGCGCACCATTCCCAGACATTGCCGAGCATGTCGTGCAGCCCGAACCCGTTAGCTCTGAAGCTTCCTACCGGGGACGTAAAGACGTACCCGTCATCGCCGTCGATGAAGCTTCTGCCCGCCCCGGCCGG
>CAMBXJ010000210.1 GCA_945871455.1 Asaia bogorensis | reverse complement strand
CCCATCAGACCGAACGAGTAGGCGCTGATATTCGCCAGCCCGACATCGTCACCCCAGATGATGACGATGTTGGGTTTCTTGCCGGTGCTCGCCTCAACCCGGGCTGCCGCCTGCGCGGCGGCGTCCTGCACACGTGTGGTCATGGCGGTGGCCGCGGCGGCGGCAGCCACGGTGGTGCCCAGCAGCATGGAACGTCTGTTCAGGTTCGATGGGCGGTTCGTGGGTTTATTGGTCATGGATTTCTCACCTCAGGTTTTGACAATGGAGTACGCACGATGCATCGGAAGCCAATATGGCTCATGCCGGTATCGACCATCTGTGCGTGTCTCGCCGCGGGCCGGTAGCGGCGGCAATAGCTCTGCGCACACAGGAAGGAGCCGCCTTTCACGACCTTGCGAGGGATACGGATCTTCGGTTGCGCCGGGTCATAGCTTGCTTCGATCGTCCCGCCGCGTGGGTCTTCCGGGCCGCAGCATGACTTCGCCGCGTCCGATGACTTGCCGGCGAAGAACCAATCCGTGGCCCACTGCCACACATTTCCGGCCATGTCGAACAGGCCGTAGCCGTTCGGTGGGTATGACCCCACCGGGGCTGTGCCCTCGTGTCCGTCACTGCGGAAATTCCGCCAGGGGAACGGGCCTTGCCAGGTATTGGCCATCCAGCGTCCACCGGGGTTGAGTTCATCGCCCCAGACGAACTCCGCCCCGTCCAGCCCACCGCGGGCGGCGAATTCCCATTCTGCTTCCGTGGGCAGTTCCTTGCCCGCCCATGCCGCGTAGGCGGCGGCGTCTTCGAACGCGACATGAACGACCGGATGATCCTCGCGCCCGGTCAGGGTGCTGCCGAGCCCCTCGGGATGGCGCCAGCAAGCGCCGGGGACATAGGACCACCAGTTGGAAATGTCGCCGGTATCCACCGGGCCTTCCGTCATGTGAAAGACCAGCGCCCCGGGCAACAGCAACTCCGGCTTTGCGCCGGGATAATCCGCCGCGTTCAGCGCCCGTTCCGCCACGGTGACGTAGCCGGTGGCGGCAACAAAGGCGGCGAATTGGCCGTTGGTCACCGTGTACGTGTCCATCCAGAACGGATCGACCGCCACCTGCCGGACTGGCGCTTCTTCCCGATAATGCCGATCCGATCCCATGCGGAACGTGCCGCCCGGTATGCGGATCATCTGGTCCAGGGTCGTCATTGTTTTCATCCGCACCTGCTTGTTTCTCGCGATCCCTCGCGCCATGTGTTTGTCTATGGGCCAGAACAATGGCGAAGCTCTACACTCTCGCAGGCGATCCGGCCATCGGGGGCCGTCGATCACCGGACCAGTATTACAGCGCCCGATGACAGCGACTTGATCGACATCAATGACAATTTCGCGACAGGCACCCCAAACTCCTCCACCTGAGTGGGAGATAGTACAATGATCGCCTCCGATATCATGACCCGGGACGTTGTCAGCGTCGGTCCGGACGCGCCTGTCGCCGATGTCGTCGCCCTGATGTTGAACCACCGGATCAGCGCCGTACCGGTCGTTCTGGACAATGTCGTCATCGGCATTCTCTCCGAAGGCGACCTGCTGCGGCGGGCCGAGATCGGCACCGAGCCCAAACGCTCCCGCTGGATCGAATTCTTCGCGTCGGCCGAGGCGGTGGCGGCCGATTACGTCCGCAGCCATGCCCGCAAGACGTCCGAGGTGATGACCCGCAACGTGATCACCGTCACCGCCGATACGCCGATCGCCGAGATCGCCAGACTGCTGGAAACCAAAGGCATTAAGCGCGTGCCGGTCACACGGGACGGGGCACTGGTCGGAATCGTCAGCCGAGCGAATCTGCTGCAGGCACTTTCGAGCCGGCTTGCGGCGGTCCCGCCAACCGCGCCCACCAACGACAGCCAGATCCGGGAAGCGGTCGAGACCGAAATCCGGCAACAAGGCTTGGCTCCACTGGTCATTCAATACAACGTCATCGTCGAGGACGGGGTGGTGCATCTCTGGGGGATCAAACGCCAAGCGACGGATTGCACCGCGATAATCGTCGCCGCCGAAAACACCCCCGGCGTCAAAAGCGTCGTCGATCACTTCCGTCCGCTCGGCGCCGTCCTGATGTAGGCACGGTCCCCGCGTATGGCCCGCCGGGCGGTCTGACCTCAACGCCGCCCTGGCGCCGGGTCGGGGGCCGTATCCCTGCCGGGCTCGAAGGGCAAAGGCCCCGCAGGGTTTGAGGCGACGTTCCAGGACTTTCTTTCCGTCCCCCGATTGCCCCGCGCCCAGGCCAGCCCTTCCGCCTTTGCGCCCCGCCGGTGTAGGATTTCCGGCGACGGAAACGCAGGATGGGAAACTGGTTCGATGAGCAAACACGTGGTCGCAACGGTGCGCGAAATTCCACCGGGCGCGCGCAAGCTGGTAACGGTCCGCGGCCGCCAGATCGCTGTGTTCAACCTGGACGGCGAGTATTTCGGCCTGTTCAACCGCTGCCCACACCAGGGCGGACCGATGTGCGAAGGCATCCTGACCGGGCTGATCGAATCCAGCGAGCCAGGCCATTACGAATACTCCCGCAAGGGCGAAATCCTGCGCTGCCCCTGGCATGGCTGGGAATTCGACGTCCGCACCGGGCAAAGCTTCTGCGACCCCTCGAAAATCTCGGTTCGCAGCTATCCGATGGAAGTCGCCGAAGGCCAGACCGTCGTCAAAGGCCCCTATGTGGCGGAGACCCTTCCCGTGACGGTCGAGGAGCAATACGTCGTCGTCGAGATGTAAACGGCCCCCTCCCCCACCTGACCCCCCACCTGACCCCCCACCTGACCATCGATCTGGGCGTTTGACATTCGGCCGCCCCGATGCCACGGACCTACCGAACAGTAGCTGGAGCAGCAGGACGTGAACGACGTGCTTCCGATGGGGCAATCCCCCCTGTTGTCGATCGCCGAGGTCGACGCGGGGCTTGGGGCGGCCGGATATATTTCCAACAGTCAGATTTCGACCGCCATCTATATGGCGCATCACCTGCAAAAGCCGATTCTGGTGGAAGGCCCGGCCGGCGTCGGCAAGACCGAACTCGCAAAGTCCGTTGCCACCTGGATGAAACTGCCGCTGATCCGCATGCAGTGCTACGAAGGCCTCGACGAATCCAAGGCCTTGTATGAGTGGAAATACGGCAAGCAACTCCTCTACACCCAAATCCTGAAGGACAAGATCGGCTCCGTCATCAGTGAGACGGACAACCTGACCGAGGCGCTGAACAAGCTGAACTCGTTCGGCGACATCTTCTTTTCGAAGAACTTCCTGGAACCGCGCCCATTGCTGCGCGCCCTGGAAGAGCCCGGCGGCGCGGTCCTGCTGATCGACGAAATCGACAAATCCGACCAGGAGTTCGAGGCGTTCCTGCTGGAAATCCTGTCCGACTTCCAGGTCACCATCCCGGAAATCGGCACGGTCAGCGCCATTACCCCGCCGATCGTGCTGCTGACGTCGAACTCCACCCGCGATCTGGGGGACGCGCTGAAACGCCGTTGCCTGCATCTGCATATCGGCTTCCCGGACGAGAAACTGGAAGCCCGCATCATCGCGTCCCGCGTGCCGGGGATCGATGCGCGGCTGTTGAAGCAGATCGTCAGCTTCGCGCAACAGTTGCGCGGGATGGACCTGAAGAAACTGCCTTCGGTCAGTGAGACGATCGACTGGGCCAAGGTCATGGTGCTGATGCACACCTCGGTCCTGGAGGTCGATCTGGTGCGCGACACCCTGAACGTGCTGCTGAAGTTTGAGGCCGATATCGAGGCCGCGAACAAGCAGATTGCCGGCCTGACGCACAAGGCGCGCCAGGACGCGGGGATCGCGGCGTAGTGTCTGCCTCCGTCGCTTCGGCCCGTCCCGCCGCGACCGCCACCGAACCGCTGCGCCGCTTCCTGCAAGTGGCGCGCGGGGCGGGATTGCGCGTTTCGGCGGCCGAGGGCATCGACGCCGCCCGCGCCGTCGATATCGTCGGATACGCCGACCGCGGCATCCTGAAGGACACCCTCGGCCTGATCCTCGCCAAGACCCCCGAGGAAAAGGAGCTGTACGAGGAAGCCTTCGACCTGTATTTCAAGCGCGACGAATTCGCCGCCAAAGACGATGACGACGACGAGCAGCGCGGACCCGGCGAACGCGCTGGCCCCGGCCAGAACCAGCAAGGCGGCGAAGGCATGGGCGGCTCCGGCTGCCAGTCGCTCGGCCAGTTGCTGGAAAGCGACGACCGGGTCGCCATGGCCACCGCGATGGAAGCCGCCGCCCGCGAGGCCGGCATCGAAAACATCCGCTTCTTCACCCAGAAGAACCTGTATGCCCGCCGCATCCTGGACCGCATGGGATTGCGCCAGGTCGAGCGCGACATGGAAGCGATGCGCCAGACAGGCACGCCGGAGGGCCTGGGTCGCGCCCAGTTCCTGGAGGGCAAGGTCGACCAGTTGCGCGATTCCGTGCGCGATTTCGTCGAACGAAACCTGATCCTGTTCGCCAAGGGCGAGACCGAAAAATTCCGCGAAGAACTGCTGAAATCCGCCCGCCTGTCCAACCTGGAACGGCGGGACATGGATCGGATGCGGGTCCTGGTGCGCCAGATGGCGAAGAAACTCGCCGCACGATACGCGAAAACCCGTCGCCGCCGGCTGCGCGGACAGTTGGACATCCGCCGCACCATGCGCCGGAACATGGGCTGGGGCGGCATCCCGTTCATCACCGTCTGGAAGCAGAAGCGGATCGAGAAGCCGCGCGTGATGGTGCTGTGCGACGTGTCGGGCTCGGTGTCCGCGATGTCGCAGTTCCTGCTGATGTTCCTGTACGCGCTGAATGAGGCGTTGAAGGACATTCGGTCATACGCCTTCGCCGGATCGCTGATCGAGGTCAGCGAGATCCTGGAACGCGAACCGGTCGAGCAGGCGATCACCAAGATCATGGAACTGATCGGCTTCGGATCGTCCAACTACGGCAACTCCTTCGCCGATTTCTCCGATGGCTGGATGAAGCACGTCACCAACAAGACCACGGTGATCATCCTGGGCGACGCCCGCGGCAACCGGACCGATCCTCGGACGGAAATCATGTCGGAGTTGTCCAACCGCTCCAAGCGCATCATCTGGCTGAATCCGGAGTTCCGGTCCGCCTGGGGCACGGGCGATTCCGACATGTATCGGTATGCGCCGTTCTGCAACATGGTGACCGTTTGCAACACGTTGCGGCATCTGGAGCGGGCGATTTCGGATATTTTGGAAGACGCCACCTGAGACGGGCCGGTGGAAAAATTGAATCTCCGACCGGCTCCTCCCCGTCATGCCGGCGCAGGCCGGCATCCACGACTTTCCTAAGCTGAAACAGGGGAAATCGTGGGTGGCGGCTCTGCAACCGCCACGAGAGGTTTGTCGGTCCATGGGCCATCGTTTCGGCGGTTTGGTATGAATGGGCCGCCGACACTGTTTGCTTGTGTTGGGGCGAGCACCGACGAATAGTGCCACCATGTCCTCCTTCGTCACCCTGCGGGAGCAGAAATCAGCCGAACAGGAACGGCGTTGTCTGGCGGTGGAGGCGCTGAAGGGGGAATTGTCGGCCTATGCCACGGCGCATGGCGGCCGGTTTCTGCTGTATGGTTCGGCCGCGCGCGGGCATATGCGCCATAACAGCGATGTCGATATCCTGTTGGATTTTCCGAAGGATGCGACCGATGACGCCTGGGTGTTCGCGGAAGTCGCCTGTCGGCGGCATCGTTTGATTCCGGATATCCGGCCTCGATCCTGGTGCGGTCCGGCATTTTTGGACCATATCGACCGGGATATCGAGGCCGTGGCATGAGCGACGAACGGTGGCAAGTAAAATGTGAATTCGGGTGGGTGGGACACCCGGGACCTTGGGCGCCCGTGACCTTGGACGAGGACAGGGCCGCCGGGGTCCGGACACGACAGGCCGACGCATGGACGGCGTCCAGGCCGAGACGCCCCCAGTTTGGCTTGGGGCAATGGCGCCCCCCGGACCGGCCGCCTTTACTGGCCCCCTTACCAGCCCCCTGCCCTATTCGGCGACCATCGGCATATTCCGCCAACGGCTCGCCGGGATCGGCAGGCCCAGATGTTCGCGCAGCGTCGTCCCCGCATACTCCGTTCGGAACAGACCCCGGCGCTGCAGTTCCGGGATCACCATGTCGACGAAGTCGGTCAATGACCCCGGCAGCCAGGCCGGCATCACGTTGAACCCGTCGGCGGCGCCGTTCAGGAACCATTCCTCCATCACATCGGCGATCTGCGACGGGGTGCCGATCGCCAGCAGATGTCCGCGCGGGCCGGCGTTCAGCAGGCACAGTTCCCACAAGGTCAGGTTGTCGCGGCGCGCGGCTTCCAGCAGCAATCTCTGGCGCGACAGCGGGCCGTTGGTATCGCCCATATCCGGCACCGGCCCGTGCAGCGGATATTTGTCCAGGCCGCCGACGCCGATCGTGTGCTCCAGCACCGACAGGCCGACACTGGGATGGATCAAAGATTGCAAGTAATCGAATTTCTCCCGCGCCTCCGCTTCCGTGCGGCCAACGACCGGGTAGATGCCGGGCATCACACGGACCTCGGCCGGGGACCGACCGAAGCGCGGCAGGCGCGCCATCACGTCGCCATAGAAGCCGCGCGCCTGGTCGAACGTGGTTTGCGCGGTGAACACGACTTCCGCCAGCTTCGCCGCCAGATCGCGTCCGGTGTCGGACGCGCCGGCCTGCACCAGCACCGGTCTGCCCTGCGGCGAGCGCGCGACGTTCAGCGGCCCGCGCACCTTGAAATACTTGCCGCGGTGATTAAGCACATGCATCTTTTCCGGATCGAAATAGACGCCGCTGTCTTTGTCGCGCAGGAACGCGTCCGGCTCCCAACTGTCCCACAGGCCGGTCACGACCTCCGCGAACTCCAATGCGCGGTCATATCGTTCGGCGTGCGCATAGTGTTCGTCGCGATTGTGGTTGAAGGCCTCGGCTTCGTTGTTGGATGTGACCAGGTTCCACCCGGCCCGCCCGCCGCTGATCTGGTCCAGGGACGCGAACTGACGCGCCAAAGTATAGGGCTCGTTGTAGGTCGAGGTTGATGTGGCAACGAGGCCCAACCGGGATGTCACCGCGGCGAGGGCGGAGAGAATGGTCATCGGTTCGAATTTGACGACCTTGCCCATGCGGCCACGGGATTCCGGATTGCCGAAGACGCTGACGGCGGCACTGTCGGCCAAAAACAACAGGTCGAACTTGCCACGTTCGGCGGTCCGCGCGACCGACATGGCCTGGGAAAAGACCGTGCCGGATTCGGCAAAGGCGTCCTTGTGGCGCCAGGCGGCGACGTGCTGGCCGGTTTCGTGGACAAAGGCACCCAGACTCATCATGCGGCGCGAGGCGTGCGTGCTCATGGGCTTCACTCCCGGGGGCGGACGCGGGGGAGCGTAGTGCGGATGGGCAG
>CAMBXJ010000209.1 GCA_945871455.1 Asaia bogorensis | reverse complement strand
TGAATCCGGGATGGCCGCCTGCACGATTTTGTCGCCCGGTTCCCCCAGCAACATGGCCAGCAGAGCCGAGGCATCGAGGACCACGGTCATGCCGGGCGGTTAGCCTTCCTGGGTTTCGCGCTGCCTTTCCGCGAGAAAGCCGTCGAGGTCGCTTCCTGGCTGGTTGGCGAGCAGGCGTTTGGTAAGTTCCCGTGCGCGCTGAACAGTCTGATCGAGCGTGCGGACGTGGATCGCGCCGTCTGACATCTCCACGACCACGTCTCCTCCATGCTCCAGGCCGAGGGTCTTGCGAAAGGTCGCAGGCAGGCTCAGGCGACCTGAATCCGAAACACGCCCCAGGATTGCGTTCATGACATTTAATCCAATAGCGCCATTTGGACGGATATAGGGATTCTTGCTGAATTATGCCAGCCTGGCATAGCCAGGCTGGCATATTCGTCAAACGGCCCCGCGCAGCCTCGGATCAAGCATGTCGCGAATCCCGTCACCCAGCAGGTTGAACGCCAGCACGGTGATCGTGATCGCAAGACCCGGGAACAGCACCAGCCACCACGGCGGCACCAGGCCGGCATTCAGCGAATCCGACAGCATGTTGCCCCAGGTCGGCGTGGGCGGCGGGATGCCGACTCCCAGGAAGCCAAGCGCGGCCTCGATGATGATGGCGACGCCCAGATGGGTGGTGGCGAGGATCAGGAACGGCGCGATGCATTGCGGCAGAATATGCCGCATCATCATCCGCATGTGAGATGCACCCAGACTCCGCGCCGCCTCTACATAAGACATCTCCTTCAGCGACAGCACGACCGATCGGATGATGCGCCCGCCAAACGGGATACGCGTCACGGCGATGGCAATGATGACGGTTCCGGTGCCCGCGCCCAGCGCCATGGCGATCGCCATCGCCAGGATCAGATCCGGGAAGGATTGCAGGAACTCGATGATCCGCTGGCTGATGATGTCGAATCGGCCACCGAAATAGCCGCTCGCCAGGCCCCAGAGCGCGCCGAACGTCGTGCCCAGAAGCACAGCCGCCGCCGCCACGGTCAGTGATGCTCGGCTGCCATGGATGACGCGGCTGAGCGTGTCTCGTCCGATCTGGTCGGTGCCGAACCAGTTGTTCCCATCCGGTGGCTTCGACATGCGACGGAAATTGGCCTGCAACGGCTCATACGGCGCAAGTTCCGGGGCCAGCAGGGCCATGAAGACGATCGCGGCCGCGATCACCCCCCAGAAGGCGGAGAGTGGCGAACTGCGGACGAATCGTAAGGTGCCCTTGCCGATCCGGCGCATCAGGGAGGGCCGCACGAAGCGGGGCGTGGCAACCGCGGGGGATGAAGCGCTCATTGATAGCGGATCCTAGGATCGAGCCAGGCGATGATGACATCGACCACGATGTTCAACATGACGAAGACGCAGGCATACAGGAACACGAGGTTCTGCATCACGAACACGTCGCGCTCATTCACCGCGGTGAACATCGCGAAGCCGAGGCCAGGCGTGCCGAACGCACGTTCCACCGGGATGGAGCCGGCCAGGACGAAGCCCAGCAGAATGCCGGACAGCGTGATGACCGGCAGCAAGGCGTTGGGCAGGGCATGGAGCGCGATGACGAGCCGTCCGCTCAGGCCCTTGGCGCGGGCGGTACGAACGTAATCCTCCCGGATCACTTCCAGCAGGCTGGATCGGGCCATGCGCGCGATATAGGCCGCCTGCCCGAGGCCGAGCACGACGGCCGGTCCGATGACGATCTGGAAGTTGGCCCAGGGATCGACGAAAAACGAGACCCCAGCCAATGGTGCCCGATATCCGAACCAGAACAGCAATCCGAGCATGATCAGCATGCCCAGCCAGAACCCGGGCACGGCCAGGAACAGGATGCTGACAAAGCGGGACACATTGTCGGCGATGCTGTTCGGGCGCAGGGCGCTGAGCACCGCGACGGGAATGCCGACCACCCAGGACAGGAACACCGAGATCAGCGCGATTTCCGCGGTCAGCGGGCCGCGGCGGAGGATCATCTCGGCCACGCTTTCCGACCGGAAGAACGACCGGCCCATATCGCCGCGCGCGATGTCCTTGATCCAGTTGAAATACTGGATCCAGAGCGGATCGCTCAGGCCGAGGGCTGCCATGTAGTTGGCACGCTCCGCCTCCGACAATTTGGTGAAGCCGTCGGCCCCGAAGATCGCGACCAGCGGATCGCCCGGCAGGATGCGCAGCACCACGAAGACCAGGATCGAGACCCCGACAATGGTCACGGCACCGAAGGCAAGACGGCGCATGATATAGCTGTACATGCCGTCAGCAACCCGAGGCTGCGGAGCCGGGTTCGACAACACCGGGTTCCATCGCAGCGGAATCGACGGCACTGATCAACCGGGCGTGTTCACGCCACATGATAGCCTCCCCTCTTCGGTCGGACCACGGAAGATGCCGACCTTATCGCGACGGACTGTATCCGAGCTTGCGTCCGGACGCGAGACGTCGAATGCGTCCCGATGACGATTCCGAGACGGATGGGCGTGGGTCGCGTCCTGGCGTCAGGCGGTCAGTCCGGCCGTGCGGTAGAGATCGGCAACCGGGGCCGCGAAATTCACGCTGGTCAGCTCCAGCATCCCGGGCGGGCGGATGATTGTCGGCATGTCAGGCCAGGTGCCGTCCGCGCCACGGCGGAGCAGCTCCACCTCCATCCGCGTGCCGCGCACCGCCAGGATTTCCTGAACGCTGGGCATGGTGGTGTAGGTCCAGATGTTCGATCGCGTCCTGCCTTCGTTGCCCGGGGAGAGGATTTCGATCAGCAGGACCGGTTCCTGGGTCATGACGGACCCGGAGGGTGGTGCACAGGTGACACCGAGATCGGGGATGCGGAAATTTTCCGACGAACGGACCTTGGGGACGATACCGGGCTCGCCGATCACCCGGCACGGGCTGTTCCTGGCGAGCAGGTGATTGCCGAGGAGCCTGGCGAGCTCAATTTGGATCGCACCATGCCGCTCCGACGCCGGTGCCATCAGCAACGGCTCTCCATCGACCAGTTCCCACCGACGTCCGGTCAGGTCGTCGGTGTCCCAGACCAGAAATTCGTCCACCGTCATCCGTGCCGGCGGTCTTTTTTGGAGCGCTACCATGGCGGTAGGCTACCACACACCCGGGTCGGATGCCACGATCTGGTCCTTGGCATGCTCCCTGGCTTGGTCCTTGGGCGCTCAGGCGCTACCTAGCAGGCAACAGACCTGAAGGAACCGCCGCCATGACCCGTCAATACCGTATCGCCTCCCTCCCCGCCGATGGAATCGGACCGGAAGTGATCGGCGCCGGGTTGGAGGTGCTGGACGCCGTCGCGTCTCGTGATGGCGGGTTCACGCTGAAGGTCGATCATTATGACTGGGGGTCCGACTATTATCGCAAGCATGGGCAGTTCATGCCGGCCGACGCGCTGGCCTGGCTGCGCACCGCCGATGCGATCTATTTCGGCGCGGTGGGCGATCCCAATATCCCCGACCATATCTCTCTGTGGGGGCTGCGCCTGGCGATCTGCCAGGGGTTCGACCAGTTCGCCAATGTCCGTCCGACCCGCATCCTGCCCGGGGTTACGTCTCCGTTGCGCAATGTCGGGCCGGGCGATCTGGACTGGGTGATCGTGCGGGAGAATTCCGAAAGCGAGTATGCCGGTCAGGGCGGGCGCACCCATCGCGGCCTGCCCGAGGAAGTCGCCACCGAAGTCGCCATCTTCACCCGCCGCGGCGTCGAGCGGATCATGCGCTATGCGTTTGACATCGCTCGGTCCCGCCCGCGCAAGCATCTGACCGTGGTGACCAAGTCAAACGCCCAGCGCCACGGCATGGTGTTCTGGGACGAGATCGCCGGTCTGGTGTCGCATGACTATCCCGACGTCACCTGGGACAAGGAACTGGTGGACGCGATGACCATGCGCATGGTCCTGAAACCGCGATCCATCGACACAGTGGTCGCCACCAACCTGCACGCCGATATCCTGTCTGATCTTGCCGCCGCGCTCGCCGGCTCTCTGGGGATCGCGCCCACGGGGAATATCGACCCGGAGCGGCGGTCTCCGTCGATGTTTGAGCCGATCCATGGGTCGGCGTTCGATATCACCGGGAAAGGCATCGCCAACCCGGTCGCCAGTTTCTGGACGGCCGCGATGATGCTGGAACATCTGGGCGAGAAACCGGCCGCCGACCTGCTGATGCGGGCGGTGGAGCAGGTTTGTGCCGCGGGGATCCTGTCGCCCGATCTGGGAGGGAAGGCGACGACGAAGGAGGTGACGCGGGCGGTGGTGGACGCAGTTCGGGGAATGAATGGGTAGAGGTTCGGAGGCCATAGGCGTCCGTTCACCGTCATTGCCGACCTCGATGCGGCAATCCGCCCCCTGCCCCTTCTTGCGGTGAAGCGCGGGTGGTCGGATCATGTGTGGTAATGACGGGAAGTGAGCGGATCATCGGCCGATCATCGAAAAATCACAGGCAATGGTATGCCACCTCACGCGCCGTCGTCGCGCGAGAGGCAATGTAGCCGCGTCTTTCCGCCCGATCGTTACAACAGGTTGCGGATGCGTTGCATCCGCATTGTTGTTGGATCGCTCAGGCGACCGCCAACGGGGTGCCGTCCAGTTCCTCGGCCCGATCGACCTCGATCAGCACCGCGAAGCCCTTCTTGTCGGGGTCCCGGTCCTTCTCCGGCTGGACCAGGCGGCGCCAGACTTCCTCGTATTCCGGCCCGGACTTGCACAGCCGCGCGGTGCCGTAGAACCGGGCGATGCCACCCTTCGGCAGGACACCATCGACCCGCAGTTGCGGCTTGCGGAAATAGACCGTCACTTTCGTTCCATCCGAAAGATTGTCGGCGGTGGAGCCTTTCCCGCGCTCCCACAACGCCAGACGGGTGTCGTCGAACACCATGGCACTGCCGCGCGGGGTGATTTGCGCAAACCCGTTCGGCAGGACGGACCCGACCAGGCAGACATGGTCCGGGAAGGCGGTATTGATCGGCTCGTGCAGGATCTTCGGAATGGTTGCCACGTTTTGGAACTCCTACAGGGTCAGCAGCGCCTGGGCACAGGTGTCCAGGATCGCGTCCTCATCCAACCCGTATTCGCGGTACAGATCGGGGATGTCGCCGCTCTGGCCGAAATGGTCGGGGCCGAGCGGGAAGACGGATTGGCCGCGGACGGCGCCGAACCAGGTATGGGCGGCGGGATGGCCGTCCAATATCGTGACCAGGACGGCGTTGCGGGCCAATGGCGCCAAAATCGTCTCGATATGGGACGTGGCGCCGCGGTCGCCCATCCGTCTGGCGCGTCGGGCGGCCAGCCAGCCCGCATGCAGCCGGTCCGGGGAAGTAATGGCGAGCAGCCCAGCGCCCGGTTCTTCGTCGGCCAGAATGGCGAAGGCGGCTTCCGCTTCCGGCGCCACCGGTCCCTGATAGGCCAGCGCGATACGCCCACCGACCGCGGGCGGCACCACCCAATGGGCGCCCGCGATCACCGCGGCGGGATCCAACACGCGCGGCTTCTGGTCCAGGGTTCGGGTCGAAAGCCGCAGCCAGGCGGCCGATCCGTCGGGGCGCTGCATGAAGTGGAGGCAATGGCGCAGCAGGATGGCCAGTTCGTCGACATGGGCGGGCTCGAAACTGGCCAGCCGGTCGGCGGCCATGCCGATCAGCGGCGTGTTGATCGACTGGTGCTGCCCGCCTTCCGGCGCCAGGGTGATGCCCGACGGGGTGGAGACCAGCAGGAACCGCGAATCCTGGTAGCAGGCATAGATCATCGCATCGAGGCCGCGATTGACGAACGGGTCGTACACCGTGCCGATCGGCAGGATGCGCGCCCCGGTCATGGCGGGTGCCAGCCCGGCGGCGCCCAGCAGCAGGAACAGGTTCTGTTCGGCGATCCCAAGCTCGATGTGCTGGCCTTTGGGCGACATGCCCCAGCGTTGGGCGCTGGCCAGCTTGGCATCGCGGAACACGTCGTTGCGGGTGTGGCGGTCGAAGATGCCGCGCCGGTTCACCCAAGGGCCCAGGTTGGTGGACACCGTTACGTCCGGGCTGGTGGTCATGATATGGGCCGCGAGGTCCTTCAAATCCCCCTGTCCACGACCGATTTCCGCCAAGATTTCGCCAAAGCCGCCCTGGGTGGACATTTTCCGCCCGGCCGTCTTCGGTGCCGGCAGGATGTCCGGCACATGGACCGCCGGGGCTGACAGGGCGCGTCCTTCCGGCGTCAGGGGCGTGCCGAACGGGCAATTTCGCAGGAACTCGCGCAATTCGGCTTCCGGGACGTCAAGCCCCTCGAAAAGGTCCCATTCATGGCCCGGACGGATTCCCATGTCGGAGCGGAACTGCTCCATCTGCTCCTTGGTCATCAGGCCGGCATGGTTGTCCTTGTGGCCGGCGAAGGGCAGGCCCATGCCCTTGATGGTATAGGCGATGAAGCAGGTGGGTTGGTCGCCCTCGGCCGCGGCAGCGCGCATATGCTCGGTCATCGTCTCGATGTCGTGCCCGCCCAGGTTGGTCATCAGGGCGGCGAGTTCGCCATCGTCGCGTTCGTCGATGATCGCGCGCGCGCGGGACCGGCCCAGATCAGCCAGCAAGGCCTGCCGCCACGCCGCGCCGCCCTGGAAGGTCAGAGCCGAGTACAGGCTGTTCGGGCAGTCGTCGATCCAGCGGCGCAGTTCCTCCCCGCCTTCCCGCGCGAAGGCAGCTTCCAGCTTGCGGCCGAATTTGATGGTGACGCAGTTCCACCCCATGTCGCGGAACAGTCCCTCGATACGGCCGAACAGGCGGTCGGGGACCACGGAATCCAGGCTCTGGCGGTTGTAGTCGATGATCCACCACAGATTGCGGATGTCGTGCTTCCAGCCCTCCAGCAGGGCTTCGTAGATGTTGCCCTCATCCAGTTCGGCGTCGCCGGCGATGGCAATATGCCGCCCGGCCGGGATGTCTTTCCGGCCAAGCTCGTGCAGCCTGACGTAATCGGCCATCAGCGCCGAGAAACTGGTCATCGCCACGCCCAGCCCGACCGACCCGGTGGAGAAATCCACCTCCGGCCCATCCTTGACGCGGGATGGATAGGGCTGCACGCCGCCGAACTGGCGCAACCCCGCCATCTTCTCCTGGGTCTGGCGGCCAAACAGATAGTTGATCGCGTGGAACACCGGCCCGGCATGCGGTTTGACGGCGATGCGATCCTGCGGGCGGGCGATTTCGAAATACAGCGCCGCCAGGATGGAGATGGAGGATGCGCAGGACGCCTGGTGCCCGCCGACCTTCAGCCCGTCGCGATTGGGCCGGATATGGTTGGCGTTGTGGATCATCCAGGCGGACAGCCACAGCAGCTTGCGTTCAAGCTGCCTCAGAACATGCAGATGGCGGGTGTCCGAGACGGAGACCGGCGCGATGGTGGTCAGCGGTGCGTTCATGACGGCCTCTCTCCGGCTGTGTTTGGGGGGAACATAG
>CAMBXJ010000208.1 GCA_945871455.1 Asaia bogorensis | reverse complement strand
ACGCAGCACATCAGGCCAGGGTCACCGCAAGTTGGACGGGATTTAACGTAACATGAACGGCCGGGAAACGTCGCATTTCAGTGATTACGACAATCATGACGATAAGTGTCCTGCCCGAAACCGAATTGCTCTTCGATATCCATTTAATTCAGGACGAATCGTCTAGGTGTGTGCCCGCCAGGACTGTCCGGATGCATTTTCGCATCACCGAGGGCAAAGCCGCATGACTCAGGGCACTGCGTGGCAGCAGAAAACCCTCCGCGGCGATCGTGGGCACGGTCGCGGCGAACAGATCGATCCGCAATTCGAAATGCGTGAAGCCATGCCGCACCTGCCCCGCCGGCCGCCATGCCGCGCTGACCGGGGCATGCGCCAGAGCCTCCTCCCTCGGCCACATCTCCTCGCGCCACGGTGTGCCGGGCAATTCGGTCATGCCGCCCAGCAGCCCCGATGCCGGCCTGCGTCGTAGCAGCACGTTATCAGAGGCATCCGTGACCCAGAAATGCGCGCCCAGGCGGAGCGGTCGCACGCGCTTCGGAGCCTTCCGAGGCAACGCCGCCGCGATTCCCGCCCTGCGTCCGGCGCAGTCATCCCGCCAGGGACAGATCGCACAGGCCGGCGTCGTCGGGGTGCAAACCGTGGCGCCGAGGTCGAACAGCGCCTGGGCGAAATCGCTGGGGCGATCGATCGCGTCCGGATCGCGGCCAAGCAGGGCGGCCCCGGCCTGGATGGCCGGCTTGGCGGCGGGGAGGGGAGTCTCGATCGCGAACAGCCGAGAGACCACGCGTTCCACATTGCCATCCACCGGCACGGCCGGGATGCCGAACGCGATCGCCCCGACCGCGGCGGCGGTGTAGGCGCCGATGCCTGGCAGGTTGCGCAATCCGTCCAAGTTGGGTGGAAAACCGCCGGACGCGGCCACGATCCCGGCACAGGCGTGCAGGTTCCGCGCCCGTGCGTAGTAGCCCAGCCCCGCCCAGGCCGACAGCACATCATCCAGCGGCGCCGCCGCCAGGGCCTGCACGGATGGGAAGCGGCTCACAAAACGCTCATAATAAGGTATGACGGCGGTGACGGTCGTTTGTTGCAGCATGATCTCGCTGAGCCAAACGCGGTACGGATCCGGACCCTGACCGGGTTCGGCGCGCCAGGGCAGGCGACGGCGATGGCGGTCATACCAGTGTAACAGAGAAGCGGCGGGGGCGATGGCGGACAACACGGACGACGATATGAAGAACGCGCCCCGCCACGTCTACGGGCCGCGCCCGGTCGGTGCGTTGGTGCCGGCACTGACCCGTCCCGCCTTCAGCCGCAAGGCGCCGGCCTCGGCGCAGCTTATGCTGGACTGGCCGGAAATCGTCGGTCCAGCCCTGGCCCGGGTGACCGAACCACGCCGTCTGTCCGCGGGCACTTTGACCATCGCATGCTCCGGCCCGATCGCCATGGAATTGCAGCATATGGCGATCGAGGTGATCCACCGCATCAACGCCCATCTGGGCCAGGCGACCGTCCGATCGCTGCGCTTCATGCAGGTCGCCGATCAGGGAACGCTTGCCCCGCGTCCATTGCCCTCCCCTCGCGCGGTGGCCCAGGCGGAGGCGGCTGTCGGTGACATGCCGCCGGGGCCGCTGCGCGATGTCCTGGTCTCCCTGGGCAGTATCCTGCTCGGACCAGGCAGAAGGAAAGGGTCGCCGGCGACCAGGCCGCCTGCGCCGCCCGCGCCGCTCGACCGCCGATAATCAAGCTCTTCACGAATCGGCCGCCTACACGCTAGACACACCAGATATAGAGGTTCCCATGCCTATTTCGCGCCGTCGGACACTAATTGTTGTTGCCGCTGGAGCCGCTGTCCACACCCTGGGCTCGGCCATTCCGGCCCTCGCCCAGGATGCCAGCCAGGCGGAGCGGTCTATTGGCAATCCAGACGCGAAGACCACGGTCATGGAGTTTTTCTCCCTGACCTGCAGCCATTGCGCGGCCTTTCACAGCGGCACCATGCCGCGGGTGAAGAAGGAACTGGTCGAGACCGGATTGGTCCGCATCGTGTTCCATGACTACCCGCTGGACCAGATCGCGCTGACCGCCGCCATGGTCGCGCGCAGCTTTCCGGTCGAACGCTACGACCCGTTTGTCACCGCGTTGCTCGCGACGCAGGACCGCTGGGTCTTCAACCGCGGTGTCAATCCGATGGAGGAGCTTTGGAAGATGGCGGCCCTGGCCGGCATGAGCCGCCCAGGCTTCGACAAGGCCATCGCCGATACCACTCTGCGTGACTGGATCCTGCGCCAGCAGCAGGCCGACCAGGATCGCTGGAAGATCGAATCCACGCCCAGTTTCGTCATCAACGGCCAGAAATATTCCGGAGGCATGAGCTTCGAGGCGTTCCGCAAGCTGATTCCGGGATAGGGGCACAAGGAGTACGCGTTGCCGGTCAGTTTTCGTCGCCTTCGCATCGCCGGGTTCAAGAGTTTCGCCGAACCGACGAGCGTGGAGATCCTGCCGGGGCTGACCGGCATCGTAGGTCCGAACGGGTGTGGCAAATCCAACGTGGTGGAGGCCCTGCGCTGGGCCATGGGCGAAAGCAGCGCCCGCAATCTGCGCGGCGGGGAGATGGACGATGTCATCTTCGCCGGCACCGTCGGGCGCGCATCGCGCAATATCGCCGAGGTCTCGCTGTTCCTGGAGGAAACCGTCGGCGTCGCGCCGCCGCCGTTCCATGAACAGGCCGAATTGCAGATCGTTCGCAAGATCGAGCGCGGATCAGGTTCCAGCTATCGGGTGAACGGGCGGGAAGCCCGCGCCCGCGACGTGCAGACATTGTTTGCCGATCTTGCCTCCGGCGCGCGCGCGTCCGCGATGGTCAGCCAGGGGCGGGTCGGTGCGCTGGTGGGTGCGCGTCCCGAGGATCGGCGTGTGGTCCTGGAAGAAGCGGCTGGGATCACCGGGTTGCATGCGCGCCGGCACGAAGCAGAACTGAAGTTGCGGGCGGCGGAAGCGAATCTGGCGCGTGCGGGTGACCTGCGGACGCAACTCGATACGCAACTCGGGGGTTTGAAGCGTCAGGCGCGCCAGGCCAGCCGCTACCGCAATATCTCCGGCGCCATTCGGGAAGCGGAGGCCGAACTTCTGTCCGTCCAACGGGCGTGGGTGGAAGCGGCACGGATCGAGGCGCGGGCCGCCCTGCAACAGGCGGAACTGGCGGTTGGGGCAGCGGTGACCGCCGCGACGGCCGCATCCGCGCAGGCCACGGACGCCGCCGCCGTTTTGCCGGCTCTGCGCGAGGTTGAAGCCACCGCCCGCACCGCCCTGGAGAGATTGCGCATCGAGCAGGAACAGATCGCGGGGGAGGAAGAACGCGCGCGTGACGCCCTGACGCAGGCCACCGCGCGTTTGTCCCAGATCCGCAAGGACCTGGGACATGCCGAACAATTGCAACGGGATGCCTCGGCCGCAGATGTCCGCTTGAGCGCCGAACACGCGGCGATCGCCGCCGCCGAGTCCGGCTTCCCCGCCCGCGCCGAAGCCATGGAGGCCGCAGCCATCGCCGCCGCGGAGGCTTTGCGGGAGGCGGAAGCAGCCGCCAATCGTGCCACCGAAGCGGCCGCCGAAGCGAATGCCCGTGCCCAGGCGGCCAGTCAATTTCTGACCCAGACGCAACAGCGGGCCGAGCGCATGCAGGAGCAGGCGACGCGTCTGACCGAGGAGCGGAACCGGGTTCTCGCCCAGCAGGTGGACGCGACGAAACTGACCCAGGCCGCGGAAACCGTGGAACAGGCGGCGGCTGGGGTGGCAGCGGCCCGGATCGCGATGGATCGCGCGGAACAGGCGCGTGCCGCGACGGCAAATGCCCTGGCCGCCGCGCGGGATGCCCAGTCCGGCGCCGACTCCGCCCGCGCCAAATTGGCGGCGGAATGCCAGGCCCTGGCGGAAATCCTGGCGGTGAAGGATGGGGAACGGTGGCCCCCCATGGTCGACTCGCTGGCCGTTCCATCCGGACTCGAAGCCGCGCTTGGCGCTGTCCTGGGGGAGGAGTTGACCTCGGCCCTGAACCCGGAGGCGGCGCGGCATTGGCGGGAATTGCCGCCGTTCGATCCGGTCCCGCCGTTGCCCGACGGCGTGACGTCCCTGGCCACGATGGTGCGCGGCCCGGCGGTGCTGGACCGGGCTTTGTCGCAGATTGGTTTGGTCGATACCGACACAGCGTCGATGGAGCGGCAGTCCGCTTTGGCGCCTGGGCAGGTATTGGTCTCGCGTTCCGGGGCGATATCGCGCTGGGATGGCTATACCATTCGTGCCGGCACACCGGTCGCCGCCACGGTCCGCTTGCAGCAGCGCAACCGGTTGGCGGGACTGCGGGAACGGCTGGCGGACGCCGAACAGCGTGCCGGGGCGGCGCGTGCCGAACGGGCCGCGTCCGAGGCCGCCGCACAGGCCGCCAACCAGGCGGAACAGCAGGCACGGACGACGCGGCGAGACCAGGAACAGCATCTGGAACGCGCCACCGCCAGCCTGACCAACCTCCGCAATCAGGCCGCCACGGCGACGGCTCGCCTTGCGGCGGCGGACGACCAGTTGGCCCGCATCGTCGCGGACCGGGATGAAGCCGATGCGGCCCTGGCCCGCGCCCGCGCAACCCATGCCGAACTGCCGGACATTGGCGCGTTGCGGGCCGCCGTCGAACTGGCGCGTGCCGCCCAATCCGCCGCCCGCGCCCGGGAATCGGCGGCGCGCGGGGAACGGGACAGCGCGGCGCGCGATCATGCGGCGCGCACCAACCGTGCCCGGGTGATCGAGGCTGAACGGGCCGGCTGGACCGAACGCGCCCGCGACGCGGCCGATCGCGTGACCGACCTGTCGGCTCGGTTGGCGGATGCCGAGACACTTCAGGCCACGCTGTCGGCGGGGCCCGCGCAAATAGCCGATCGTCGCCAGATGGCGCTGCAAGCCCTGCAAGCCGGAGAGGCTGACCATCGACGGATCGCCGGGGAATTGACGGGGGCCGTCAACCGGGCCGGCGACGCGGATCGTGCCGAGCGGGCGGCCGAGTCCGCTCTGGCGGCGCGCCGGGAAGACGCGGTCCGCGCCGAAGGAGCCGAGCAACAAGCCGATCATGCCTGGGGTGTCGTTGCCGAACGGATTCTGGAACGGCTGGGCGTGTCGCCGACCTTGCCGGCGCCTCCGGCCGAACTGGGGAAGGAAACCGAGGAAAAGGCGCGCCGAAAACTGGATCGCCTGGTGAAGGAGCGGGACGAGATGGGCCCGGTCAACCTCCGCGCCGACGTCGAGGCCACGGCGATCGAGGAGCAGATCGCCACGCTGGAACGCGAACGCGCGGAACTGACCACGGCGATCGCCAAGCTGCGCGGGTCGATCGGCCATCTGAACCGGGAAGGCCGCGAACGGCTCGCCGCGGTGTTTCAGCAGGTGGACCGCAACTTCCAGCAATTGTTCACCCGCATGTTCGGCGGCGGTCGGGCGCATCTGGCGCTGGTCGGATCGGACGATCCGCTGGTGGCGGGGCTGGAGATCTATGCCCAGCCGCCCGGAAAGAAGCTGGCAACCCTGTCGCTGCTATCGGGCGGCGAGCAGGCGTTGACCGCGCTGTCCCTGATTTTCGCGGTGTTCCGTTGCAATCCGGCCCCGGTTTGCGTGCTGGATGAGGTCGATGCCCCGCTCGATGACGCCAATGTCGACCGGTTCTGCACCTTGTTGGAAGATATGGTGCGCGAGACCGGCACGCGCTTCATGGTGGTGACGCATCATCCGCTGACGATGGCGCGGATGGACCGACTATACGGCGTCACGATGCAGGAACGCGGCGTGTCGCGGGTGCTGTCGGTCGATCTGACGCAGGCGGAAGCGATGATAGACTCCCCCCGCCTGGCCGCGGAATAGAACCGAACAGCAGACGCGGGGTGGTCGCGTTGCCGACCGGGTTGATCGCCAACGGCAGCGGCGGGGCTCGGAATGCCCAGGTGACCGGCATCGCGCGATAGGCATCCAACCCGCGACCGACCGAACTCAACGTGGCGGGACCGCCCGTCGTCTGATCCGCCGGCGGTGCCGCGGTCTGGGCGAGGGGGATAATCCGCGCGCGTGGGCCGCGTCCCAGGATCGGGTGGCCTTCCCGGCCCAGGGTCGCGTTCCAGGCGTTGGCGAGAGCCGTCCCCGGCACCGCGCCTGATGCAAACGTGGCAGCCGGCCGCTTTTGTTCCTCCGGCCATACCCCGGCAACGCGGCGCTGATAGGGTTCCCCCAGTTCAGGGGTCGCCGAGTGGTACCAGGCGGTCGCTTTTTCCCAATTCCCGGTCTGCCCGCGCAACCTGGTCAGAAACCGCGCCGCATAATCGGCGTTGGTGGCGGGATCGAAGGCCATCTCCAGACTGGGGAACGCGTCCGGATGGTGCACCATGTTGACCTGCATGCACCCTATGTCGATCGATCGGCTGCCGCGCGCACGCCATGTGTTTACCGCCGCGATGGCCTGGGCCTTGGTGTCGAAATAGAAGCCCTGCCCCTCCACATTGATGGTCCACGGCCACGGCCCCACCTCCCCCGTCGCCGGATCTGCTCGACCGCTCTCCACCCGCGCGATGGCGGCGAGCAGGCGGGAAGGGATGGCATGGCGTCGTTCCGCGGCTTCGATGGCGGAGCGGCAGAGGCGGGAGGGGGAGGAGCCGGTGATGGCGGACAAATTTTGTGCGTGGGCCGGCAGATGGGCGCAGGCCAGAGGGAGGATGATCAGAAGGGTGATCAGGAGGCTGCGCGGCATGATCGGATCTTACGGGCGGGGTATGAACAAAGTCTTGTCAGACTCGCGAGCGGGTAAAAATTTTTTTGCTGCAATGCAAAATATCGCTTGCAGACGAATGATCGCTTGGCTAATATCTGTCTCGCAGTAACCCGGTCCTTGACCGAGATGTCTGCTTTCTTGGACGTTTCCTCCCTAAACTTGGCGGCGCTTCGTGCGCCGCCATCTTTTTTTCCACGGGTCGGTCCAAAATACGTCACAGCCCTTAATCGTCGATCAAACTGGATGCCTCGCGGGTAATCGCTTCCACCAGGCTGGTCAGATCGGCTTGCACGGATGCGAACGACGGCGACCGTTCGATCCGGGCCTCATCCATATAGAGACTCCGCGCGACCTCTATCTGCAGCGCATGTACCCGGTCCCGGGGGCGCCCGTAATGGCGGGTGATGTAGCCGCCCGCGTAGGGATCATTGCGCCGGACGGAATAACCAAACTCCGTCAATGCCCTTTCCACGAAGCGGGTGATCCTTGGGGAGCACGCGGTCCCATGCGCATCACCCAGCACGAAATCCGGCGCGAACATGCCGTTGCGCGGCATCGGCCGTGGCCCGCCCGGAACGGAACCAACCGATGATCCGGGGGCGGTTCCAGGGGAATGTCCAGGGGAAGGCATCGAGTGGCAGTCGATCAGAAGGCAGAACCCGTGCAGCGCGTGGGTCCCGGTCAGCATCGCGATCAACGTCTCGTGGAAGGGCCGCCAATAGGTCTCGACCCGCCGTTCGGCTTCCGCGAATGTCAGTTTCCCCCGATAGATCGT
>CAMBXJ010000207.1 GCA_945871455.1 Asaia bogorensis | reverse complement strand
ACGGTGCAGTGGGAGAAGGCGGCGCTGGACAGGCGGGCGCGCGCCAAGGCGAGCATGGCCTTGGAGGCATCGATCCCCACTGCTCGCCTGACGCTTGGGCCAAGAAGTTCGAGGACCCGGCCGGTGCCTGTGCCGATATCCAGCAAACGCTCCGTATCGACGGTGGACAGCAGATCGAGCAGGGCGGTTTCCACCGCCTGGGCTGGCAGTTCCAGGGCCCGCATTTCGTCCCAGTCGGCGCCGCGGCGGCGGAAACTGTCGGACGCGATGCGGGCGCGTTCCGCCAGCACTCGGGCGGCCTGGCGGCGGTCTGCCTCCAGAATCGGGTCGTCAACCGGCAGGCGGGCGATCAGGTCGCGGGCGAGGGCGCCGTTGTCGTCATCCGGGAGGGTGAACCAGACATTGGCGCCTTCCCGATCCCGGGCCAGGAGGCCGCATTCACACAGCAGTTTCAGATGGCGCGACAGGCGAGGCTGCGACTGGCCGAGGATTTCGCCGAATTCCATCACGCAGAACGCACCGCGCGCGGCGAGCGTCAGAAGACGCAAGCGGGTCGGTTCGGCGGCGGCGCGCAGATTGTTGAGCAGGGACTGCATCCGGCAGTTAATGACATAAACATGTACTTATGTATAGGGGGAATCGCCGCTCGACGGAACCGTTGACCCATAGGCGTCGCCACGCCGTCATTGCCGGACCTGATCGGGCCACCCGCCCGGCCGCTTTTGGCGCTGAAGCGCTGGTTGGCGGGTCAAGCTCGGCAATGACGAGGGGGGCCGAGGGGGGCGACGAGCGGTGATGATCGTTGGGACATTCGATGCAATACTAACCGCCGCAACCACTGACCTGTGGGGGGAATCTGTCATTGCGAGCGCAGCGACGCAATCCAGGGGCCTGGCGCTGTCGATCCTGTTGGTTGCCCTGGATTGCTTCGCTGCGCTCGCAATGACAGCTTCCGTTGTCGCCATCGGTCACTGGTCCGGTCGGTTGGTATAGCGCGCCCGAAGCCGCGCTGCCGTGGCCAGGCATCGTCATGGCATCCTCGGACCGTCCGGGACCAAACCCGCCTCAGGGCGCCACAACCTCGCCCGGAAGCACCCCCCAGATCTGGTTGCGTCGCAGATACCCGCGATACGAACCCGCCTGGATCTGGCACCAGTCGGAACCGGCCTCGCAGGACCGGACCCGGCCGATCACGCCGGATTTCAGGATCACCACTGCCTGCGCCGTGTCCTTTGGGTCCTTGCGGACGGACGCCTCGGCGCTGCTGATCAGGAAGGTCCGCCGTCCGGTCAGCGTGGCCTGGTGGATCCAACCGCGAGTCCCTTCATGGTCGCGGACCAGACGCCACACCTCGAATTCCCGTTCGACTTCCATCGGCAGATCCCGCCGCCGATAGACCCACTCGATCGGATAGCGTGTCCCCGGACCACGCCGCAGATTGACCTCATCGGTCCGCAGGGCTGCGAAACGGGGCAGCTTGCCGGTCGATTGCTCCTTCTTGTCGCCAGGGGCGAGCGGCGCGGCGCCGTCCCCCGTGGACGATGCCGTCCCGGATTCAGGGGGCGGCGGTGGGGGTGGCGGCGGCAATGGCAGTGGTTCGGCGGCGGCTCTGGCGGTCGAGGGTCGGGATGCCGGCGCGGCGGGCGTGTTGGCCGGCCCCACCTGGCGAACCACCGGCTGTCTGGGCGCGGCGACCGGCGGAGTCGCCGGTTGGTTGACCCGCGGCTTGGCGGGCGGCTGCAATGTGCCGGTCGCAGATGGTCCCGATTGGGGCGGGCCAGATTGGGGCGGGCCAGATTGGGCGAACGCCGATGTCGCACCGACGACCACGCATACGCACAGCAGCAACCGGCACAGACCGAGCGAGGCAGGGAATCCCATGCGCAATGGGTGCAAGTCCGCGCGGGGCCGGTCAAGAGCCGATTGACCGCAAACCGCACAAGTGGCGGTCAGATCGTTACAATCTGCCCGTCTCCGACCGCCGACAGGAAGGTGGCGATCCCGGCCACCTCCACCTGAGGCAACAAGCGAGCGGCATCCAGACCCTCGGCGCGCAGGCCGGCTTCGCACGCAATCAGACGCACGCCCAGTTCGACGCAGGCTTCCCGCAGGTCGGCCAGGCCGGCCACACCCGATGCCATCACGCGCGCGTCCCGATCGGGGTCGGCCAGCCCGGACCAGTCCTGAAACAGGGCGTGACAGCCAGCATTGGTGACGAACAGCGTCACCGCTCGCCCGAGCGCCGCCGCACCGGACGCCACCACGAAGGCGTAATGCGCCCGGTCATGGGCGCCCGACAGCAGCAGCACGCCCAGGCGTTTGCCCAAAGGCACCTCGGACGGCACGCCAGATGGCACCTCAGACGGCACAGACGGGGCCCGCCGCGCCGACATGCGCGGACAGATCCTTGATCGTCGCGTTGGGGCCGCACAGCGCGCAACGCGGGTCGGGACGCAGCTTCACCGAGCGGAACCGCGACGCCAGCGCGTCCCAGACCAGCAGCTTGCCGGACATGGAATCGCCCACCCCCATGATCTCCTTCAGGACTTCGGTCGCCTGCAATGTTCCCATCACACCCGTGACCGCGCCCAGAACCCCGGCCTCGCCACAGCTTGGCACGACGCCATCGGGCGGTGGCTCCGGGTAGAGGCAGCGATAGCAGGGGCCGCCTTCATGCGGCTTGAACACCGACAACTGGCCTTCGAAGCGCAGCACGGCGGCGGACACCAGGGTGCGTTTCGCCAGGGCGCAAGCATCGGCGATCAGGAACCGGGTGGCGAAATTGTCGGTGCCGTCGCAGACCAGATCGTAGCGCCCGATCAGGTCCAGCGCGTTGTCCGTCGTCAGGCGGGTGATATGCGGTTCGATCCGCACCTCCGGATTGATGGCGGTGGCGGCCTGTGCGGCGGAGGTCGCCTTGGCGACCCCGATCCGATCGGTCGTGTGAGCGATCTGGCGTTGCAGGTTCGACAGTTCGACATGGTCGTCATCAACCACGCCGATCGTGCCAACGCCCGCCGCGGCAAGATAAAGGATCAACGGCGAGCCAAGCCCCCCCGCGCCAAGCAGAAGCACACGGGCGGCCTTGAGCCGAGCCTGGCCGATGCCGCCGACTTCCTGCAGCAGGATGTGGCGGGAATAGCGACTGATCTCGTCTTCGCTGAAATCGAGGTTCATGGCATCAGAATAGGCAGAGATCGGGCCGGTTGCGAGAGGTTGCCCGCCCCGCGCTCCCCCGGCTTCGCGATGGCTCCGTTGCACAAGACGCTGAAGGGGTGGATTGTCGTCCCCCGGGCCGTCGCTTGCCGGGGATACCGACGAACACGACGCCCAAGGGGTTATGCCCAAGGGGTTATGGCCAGGGGCGTTATGCCAAGGGACGCTATGAAGGATGCGAGTTGGCTCATGACGGATGACGACCTGCCTATCGTCGATGCGCACCACCATTTGTGGGATCTGGACGGCCCGATCCGCTATCCCTGGTTGACGTCGGTGGAGCACCGGTCCCATCTCGGCGATTATTCCCGGTTCCGGCGGTCCTATCTGCCGCCGGAGTACCAGCGCGACACCAGGCTGCACAACGTCGTCGCCACGGTGCATGTCGAGGCGGAATGCGATCGCACCCAGCAGGTGGCGGAAACCGAGTGGCTGACCGCGGTCCATGCCCAACATGGGTTTCCGAACGCGATCGTCGCGCATGCCTGGGTCGACACGCCCGACGCAGAGGAGATCCTGGCGAAACAGAAATCCTTCCCCCTGGTGCGCGGCATCCGGACCAAGCCGGTGATCGCGTCGGGTCCGAACGACAGCGTGCGGGGCCAGCCGCGAACCCTGCAAGACCCGAAATGGCGCCAGGGCCTGGCTCTGCTGGAGAAATACGATCTTTCCTGGGACCTGCGGGTGCCCTGGTATCACCTGGAAGAAGCGGCGGAGGTCTGCCGCGAACACCCCGGTTTGCGGGTGGTGCTGAACCATACCGGGTATCCGCTGGATCGGTCGCGCGAACAGCTTGCGGTCTGGCGACGGGGGATGGAGGCGTTGGCGTCCTGCCCGAATGTCTGGTGCAAGGTGTCCGGCCTGACCGTGCAAGACCAGCCCTGGACCCTGAAGGTGAACGGATCGATCATCCGGGAAGCCATCGGAATATTCGGGATCTGGCGGTCCATGCTGGCCTCGAACCATCCGGTGGACGGGGTGAAGGCGAGTTGGGACTGGATCTTCACCCAGTTCAAGGACGTGACGGTCGGGTATGCGCCGGAGGATCGGCGGCGGTTGTTTGCCGGCAATGCGCTGACGTTCTACCGGATCGAGATACCGGCGGCGTAACCTCGGCGGCCCGCTGTTCTGGGTCAGGCGTTGGAGATCGCCGTGGGTTCCGGACCGCCCGTCGCGATCACGCCGCGATCGCGACCGGAGCGCTTGGCTTCATAAAGCCCGGTATCGGCGGCGATCAACGCCGTGTTGATCGACCGCTCGACGTCCCCCTGATCCTCCAGGCCGGCGATGCCGGCGCTCATGGTGACGGACGCGGCCTTTCCGGCGGGGTGCAGGACGACCGATCGCACGGCGGCCCGCAACCGCTCGACGGTGATGGCGGCTTGCGACGCATCGTTGCCGGGGGTCAGCAGGACGAATTCCTCCCCGCCGAAGCGGCCCAGGACGTCACCCGCCCGCTGATCGGCGGACAGGGCCGCGGCGACCTGGCGCAGCACCGCGTCGCCGGCATCATGCCCGTAGCCGTCATTGATCAATTTGAACCGATCGATGTCGAACATGGCCACCGCGACCGGCACGCGGGATCGGCGCGCCTGGGCGATCGCGCTGGTGGCATGCTCGAAAAAGCCGCGGCGGTTGAGCAGGCCGGTCAACAGGTCGGTCACTGCAAGACGCGCGAGCGCGGCTTCGGCGCGATCGCGCTGGCGCCATGCCCCGACCAGCAGGAACGCCCATAGCGGCAGCAGCAGATCGAAGGCGAACAGCCACACCCAACTCACCGCCAGGATCGGCTGGTTGCGCAGGACGAACGCGTTGACGATGGCATCGTAGACCGACAGCACGGCGGCCACCGAAAGCAGGATGCCACCCGCGGCGGCGATCCAACGCCGAGAGCCCCAGCGTTGCGCATCCGACGGGGAGAGCCGCCATGCGTAGACGAAGGTGACGATCGCACTCAGGGATGCGAGGCAAGCGAGCAGAAGCCGCACCGACAGATAGATGAGGTCCTCTAGCCCCATGGGAAAAGTCCCGCTGTCCGGACCCGATTGACGGTATGGCGATGCATGGCGTGTCCCATGGGTTGGCACACTGGGGCCGCCTGCGTGATGGCGAGCGGCTCGAAGCGAGCCGTCATCGTCATCGGACCAGCCCCACGCGCGCCGATATGGTCCGTCCGCGAGAGATGGATCACGTCGTTGGTACGGCGGCGATGGCCGGAGCGGCTATTTTTCCCAGCCACGCGGCCCTTGCTTCCAGTAGGTCAGTTCGTGCCCGGCTGCCTTCGCGGCGGCCCAGCGGGATCTGGCCGCCGCAACGGCGTCCGGGTCGTTGCCGTCAAACAGGTCGAACACGCGTTGGAATGCGTCGAGACGGTCACTCGCGGCGCCCCCCACCAGGAACAGGAAGCGTGCCCCGTTCGGGGCCTGATCGTCGGTGGTGATCCAGACCGGTTGCAGGTCCGCATCGCCATCCGCGTCCGATCCGTGCGGCAGCCATTCCGGCTCGGATGCCTCCCACAACGCCTTGTCCAGATCGGCCACCGTGGCCGCGGAGGGGCACAGAACCACCGCCCGTTCCCCCGCGTCCAGGGTCCGCCCCAGCAAACGGGGCAACGCCTGGATCAGGGTGGTGCGGGTCAGGTGGTAGAAGCCGATCGCGGCCATCAGGCCTCGTAGTGATCCGCGACCAGGCGGTCGAGCAGGCGCACGCCGAACGCCGTCGCCCCCTTGGGGATGCAGGCAGTGTCCTTCGTGCTCCAGGCCATGCCGGCGATATCCAGATGCGCCCAGGGCTTGCCGTTGACGAACCGCTGGATGAACTGGGCGGCGGTAATCGATCCACCCGGCCGGCCGCCGACATTCTTCATGTCCGCGATGTCGGACTTGATCTGCTTGTCGTAGGCCTCATCCAGCGGCATGCGCCACAGTTTCTCGCCGGTCGCCTTGCCGGCGGCGGTCAGTTTGTCGACCAGCGCGTCGTCGTTGCTGAACATGCCGCCGTATTCATGGCCGAGACCGATGATGATGGCGCCGGTCAGGGTCGCCAGATCGACCATGAATCGCGGATCGAATTTTTCCTGCGCGTACCAAAGCACGTCCGCCAGGACCAGCCGCCCCTCGGCGTCGGTGTTGATCACCTCGATCGTCTGTCCGGAGTAGCTTTTGACCACGTCGCCCGGCCGTTGCGCGGTGCCGGACGGCATGTTTTCGACCAGACCCACCAGACCCACCGCATCGACCTTCGCGCGGCGGCCGGCGAGCGCCGCCATCAGGCCGATCACCGTCCCGGCGCCGGCCATATCCCACTTCATGTCCTCCATGCCGCCGGCCGGCTTGATGCTGATGCCGCCGGTGTCGAAGGTGACGCCCTTGCCGACGAAGGCGACCGGCTTGTCCTTGCCGCCATTGCCGGCCCATTCCATCACGACCATCCGCGGCTCATTGATGCTGCCCTGGGACACACCCAACAAAGCGCCGAACCCCAGTTCGGCCATCTCGGCCGGGCCGAGGACGGTGACTTTCAGGCCCAGCGATGTCAGCCCGCGGCAGCGTTCGGCCATTTCCGCCGGGTGCAGGACATTGGGCGGCTCGCTGACCAGATCCCGGGTCAGGAAGACGCCCTCCGCAACGGCCTTGCCCGCGGCCCAGGCACTGGTCGCGCCGGCGGCGTCCTCGGTCAGGAAGGCCAGTTTCGCCAGTTTCGGCTTGTCCTCTTCCTTCTCCTTCGTGCGGTAGCGGTCGAACCGATAGCCCCGCAACGCGGCGCCCAACGCGACAGAGGCGGCGGCGGCCGATCCGGTCGCGACAGTGGCGGCGGTTTCCCGGGACAGCGCCGCGACGATCGCGCCGCCCGCGTCCTCCAGGCCCTGGGGCTTGATGTCGGCCGGTTTGCCGAGGCCGATGGCCAGCACCCGCGACAGGCCCGCACCCGGGGCGAGGATCATGCAGGACTTGCCCTTGCCGCCCTTGAACTCGGCCGCTTCGAAGGCGCGGGCGATGGCGCCCTGGGTGGCTTCGTCCGCCTGCCGCCAGATGCCGGACGGGGCTTCGCCCTCACCGATCAGCAGCACGAGGGCACCGGAGATGGGCAAGGCAGGGGCGGCAAAAGAGATATCGAGCATGGTATGCGCTGTCCCAGATTCTGTTGCCGTGACTGTACCGCAGGGCACGCGGCTTTGCCATGCCGCCTTTGCCCCGGCTTCTTTCCCTTGGCTTCTTTGCCTCTCCCGGGGTCGTGGGCTATGGGATCGCGCCATGACCGCCTTGCTGGAAGAATCTAAGGCCGGCATCGCCCGGGCCGCCGCCCTGCTGCGCGCCGGGGACCTGGTCGCTTTCGCCACCGAGACCGTGTACGGGC
>CAMBXJ010000206.1 GCA_945871455.1 Asaia bogorensis | reverse complement strand
GACCGGTGCTGGCATAGGGCGCACCGGACCATACTCCACCCCGGTCGTCAGGCCGGGGCGAGCACGGTAAGCGCGCCGGCTCGACGCGGTGCTTCGACGCAGTGAGTCGGCCCTGGGTTAACGCCCGGGGCGAAGTGCTGTGCATCTGGTGGAAATCCGGCTATACGGGGTGGAAATGAAACCACCACATAGCAATCGGCCCGGCGGCGCCAGCCGCCCGCCGTCCGACCGCGGCCCATTCCGAGGCGCCGGCGGACCATCGAAGCGCCCCCAGGAACAAGGCACCAAGGGAAAAAGCCCCCAGGGACAAGGCTCCCCGTCCACCAGACAGGAAGGGCACCGCGGCGGCTGGTCGACCGGTGAACCGCGACATTCCGGCAGCGGCCCTGGGCGGCATGCCGAACACAAGCCCGCATCCGGTGGATACCGTTCCGACGGGCCACGCGCGGCGGCTACGCATGCCAGCGGTCCTGGTCAGGCCAAACGTGGCTCGGGGCAGACAGGGGGCGACCGCACCGACCCAAGGCTCGGCCAGAGCAGCGGCGCCCGTTCGGACTTCGTCGCACGCGTCAGGACCGCCCCGAGGACCGCCCCGAGGATCGCCACGGATACCGCCCCGAATGCCGCCGGATCGGGCGGGAACGATGGCGACCACCAGGTGCCTCGACCCGCCAATGGCGGGAAGTTTCATCGCCCGGACCGCGAACGTCAGACCCAGCGGTCCGCCGCGCCACGGCCGCAGTACCACGACGCGGACAGGCATGGGCCGGATGCCCCGAAGGGCGCCCTGTGGCTGTATGGCCACCATGCCATCGTGGCGGCACTGGCCAATCCGTCCCGTCGGCTGCGGCGCCTGCTGCTGACCGCCGAAGCGGAATCCGCCCTCACCAAGCTGCTGCCGCAACCCTGGCCGCTCGCCGCCGAACGGGTCGATCGGCCGCGTCTCGACCAGCTTCTCGGCCGGGACATCGTGCATCAGGGTTCGGCGCTGTTGGCCGATCCGCTGGCCCCGCCCAGCCTGCAATCGGTTTTGGAGCGGCCCGGACCGATCATCGTCCTGGATCAGGTCAGCGATCCGCGCAATGTCGGGGCCATCATGCGATCCGCCGCCGCGTTCGGCGCCGCCGCGGTCATTGCCCAGGACCGCAACGCGCCGGAGGAGAACGGGGCGCTCGCCAAGGCCGCGTCCGGGGCGCTGGAAACCATGCCGCTGCTCCGGGCCGTCAACATCGCCCGCACGCTGATTGCGCTCAAGGCGGCCAATATCTGGTGTGTGGGGCTGGATGCCGGCGGTTCGGCGCTGTCCGCGGCCGCGATCGGCGATCGGCGGGTCGCCCTTGTGCTGGGTGCCGAAGGCGACGGACTGCGGCGCCTGACCAGGGAAACCTGCGATGAGGTCGCCGGTCTGACCATCAAGGGTGGCGTCGACAGCCTGAACGTTTCGGCCGCCGCGGCGGTCGCCATGTATGAGATCACGAGGAAGCCATGAGCCGCTTCGATCCCCCACCCGCGGCGGCGGGCTTCAATCCCACACCCGCGGCGGCGGGCTTCAATCCCATACCCGCGGCGGCGGCGTTGCATGCCGTCCATCAGAAGCGCGGAACCGTTCTGCCGCTGGATCCCGCCATCGCGCCGCGGACCGAAGCGGACGGTGCGGCGGTGCAGTTTGCCCTGGCCACCCTGGTCGGGGCGACACCCCCGGTTGGGTTCAAGATCGGCGCGACCGGCAAGCGTATGCAGGAATACCTAGGAATCGATGGCCCGGTCGCCGGGTTCATGGAGCGGGCGAACGTCCATCCCACCCACGCCGACCTGCGCTTCTCCGACTTCATCAACCCCGGGGTGGAATGTGAAGTCGCGGTGCGTCTGGCAAAAGACTTGCCGCCAGGGCCGTGTTCCCCGCAACAGGCCGCCGACGCGGTCGGCGATTTCGTCGCCGCGATGGAGATCGTCGAGAACCGCTATGACGACCTGAAGACGCTGGGCACACCGACCCTGATCGGCGACCAGATGTACCATGTCGCCGCGGTGGTCGGCGCGTTGGGCGGCGTCGACTGGCGCACCCTGAACACCGGCGCGCTGCGAGGCCGGATTTCGGTGGATGGCACGCTGCGTGACGAGGGTGTCACCGCGGATCTGATGGGGCATCCGTTCAACTGCCTGGCCTGGCTGGCGGCATCATCGGTCGCGGCGGCATTTGGCGGCCTGAAAGCCGGACAGGTCGTGCTGCTGGGCAGTGTCGTGCCGCCGATCTGGCTGAGTGGGCCAGGGACGATTACGGTGGAATTCCCGCCGTTGCCGAAGGTCAGCTTGCGGCTGGAGTAGGGCGGGGAGAAATCCCCGCCCCGAACCCAGGCCCTATCCCTTGCCCTTCGGCGTCGCCAGGGACAGCGGCACGTATTGCACGCCATCCCGCCGCTGGATCAGCATCAGCACGAATTTGCGATCCTGTTTCCGGGCCGCCTCGACCCGCTTCGACACATCCGCCGGCGATGAAACCTCGTTCTGCTGGACTTCCAGGATGACGTCGCCCGGCTTCAGGTTCTTTTCCGAGGCCGACCCGCCGGCCGTCACGTCGGTGATCACCACACCTTTCTGATCCGCCCCGAGTTGGAACTTATCCCGCGTGTCATTCGCCAGGGGGGCGATCTTCATCCCCAGGCCGGCAAGGTCCACAACCTTGCTGGTTTCGGCGCCCTTCGCGCCCGGCTCGGCCGAGGCCAGAGTCGCGTCGCTCGGCCGTTCCCCCAAGGTCGCGGTGACGGTCACTTCCTTGCCGTCGCGCCAGACCACGACCGGGACCTGCTTGCCGACATCGGTATCGGCCACGATTCGCGGCAGGGAATTCATCGTCTTGACGTCCTGATCGTTGAATTTCAGGACGACGTCGCCGGCCCGGATCTTCGCCTTGTCCGCGGGGCCGCCATCGTTCACCCCGGCGATCATCGCGCCCGACGCATCCTTCAACCCCAGGCTCTCGGCGATTTCCGGCGTGACCTGCTGAATGCGCACGCCCAGCCAACCCCGGCGCGCCTGCCCGAAATCACGCAACTGGGCGATGACATTGGCGGCGATCTTGGAGGGGATGGAGAAGCCGATGCCGATCGACCCGCCGGACGGTGAGTAGATCGCCGTATTGATGCCGATCACCTTGCCTTCCATGTTGAACAGCGGTCCGCCCGAGTTGCCCCGGTTGATCGCCGCATCGGTCTGGATGAAATCGTCATACGGCCCGGACTTGATGTCCCGCCCACGCGCCGAGACGATGCCCGCGGTCACCGAACCACCCAGTCCGAACGGGTTGCCGATCGCCACGACCCAATCGCCGACCCGCGCCTTGTCGGAGTCGCCGAATTCCACCGCAATCAGCGGCTTTTCCGGCTTCACCCGCAACAGCGCCAGATCCGTACTCTCATCCCGACCCACCACTTCGGCTTTCAGGGTCGTGTTGTCCTGCAACGTGATGGAGACTTCGTCGGCGCCGTCGATCACGTGGTTGTTGGTCACGATCAGGCCGGACGGATCGATGACGAAGCCCGACCCCATGCTCTGGGCGCGACGCTCCGGCCGGTCTTGCTGGCGGGGTTGCGCTTCGCCGCGACCGCCGGGCGGGCGGTTGCGATTGAAAAAATCCTTGAAGAATTGCTCGAACGGCGATCCCGGCGGGAAGAGCGGCATTTCCGGGCCGGGATTCTGGTTGCCCTGTCGCGCTTGCGGGGTTTGGACCGATGAAACATTGACCACGGCGGGCAACAATTTCGCGGCCAGATCGGCGAAGCTTTCCGGGGCGGGCGCCGCCGCGACGTGCCCCATTGGCATCGTCACGGCGAGCGGAGCCGCCAAAATCAACGACAGGCCCAGCAGAGCCGATCGGGCGGGATAGGAATGGAGGAGGCGCATGATCACAATTTCCTGGTGACTGGGCCGCATATGGTCCGTGGGACCGGTGCCCGCAACGGATAGGGGGCGAGCCGGAAGGTTGCGAGACAATCGGTACGAGCGTCGATGAGTATCACGCGCCGCGTCGAAACGGCACCGATTCTCGCACCGACGCGATCGGCGCCCGCGTGATTGGTCCGGCGGCGGGCACGGACGCGATTGGGACCGATGATGGACAAGGCGATGGCGATCATTGACCGGTTGCCGCGATCAAGCGTGGACGTGGCGGGAACCGTGCTTCAACCGACGCAACGCGCATTATTGGCCGCACGTTACTGGTGTTGCGCCCGGGTTTTTCCACGTCATGGTGCGTGCGGACCCGCAATCCACACCTTGGAGTGTTCGCCTCAACAAAGCCGTCATAGCCTGCTCAGGCCATGACGATTTTGGCAGGCCACGCGCGAAAAGATAGCGTCGCGCGTGGCCTGATTAAAAGCGGTCCATGTTTGACACCCAGAATACCGACTACGGCGTCACCGATCCCGCGGGCGGGGATTGCAGGTAGCGCAGATAATCGTTGTCCGGGGTCAGGACCAGCCGAGCGTTGCCACCGTTGAAAACCTCGCGGTAGCCTTCGAGGGTGCGCCAGAGGCTGAAGAACGTCGGGTCCTTGCCGAAGGAGCGTGCGAAAAGATTGGCGGCCTCCGCTTCGCCCTCGCCGCGGACTTTGCTCGCCGTCGCCTGGGCTTCCGCCAGCAACACTGTCCGTTCCCGATCGGCTTCGGCGCGAATCTTGGCCGATGCCTCGGCGCCCTCGGCGCGAGCCTGAGACGCCACACGTTGGCGTTCGGACTGCATCCGCGACAGAATCGCCTGCGTGTTTTCCTCCGGCAGGTCCGCTCGGCGGATACGCACATCCTCGATGGAAACGCCGAACTGTTGCATCTCGGTGTTCACCTGGGTGCGGATGGTCGCCATGATTCTTTCACGATCGGCGGACAGCACATCCAACAGCGTGTTGTTGCCCATGACGCGACGCAGGCTGCCGGTAACGATGGAGTTCAGGCGGCTGCGGATACCGTCGGGCACCGGCCCGATCGCCTGGTAGAAGCGCAGCGGGTCGGTGATGCGAAAGACGGTGAAGCTGTCGACGATCAGCCGGCGCTGGTCGCCCAGAATGACTTCTTCACCGGGGAGTTCGACATTCAGCAGGCGCCGGTCGAACGGGATGATGTTCTGGATCAGCGGCACCTTGGCGTGCAACCCAGGTTCGTTGATCGACCGAACCACCTGGCCGAACTGCGCGATCAGCACCTGTTCGGTCTGCTCCACCGTGAACAGGCTGGCATTGGCCAGGACACCGATCGCCACGACCAGACCGATTCCGGCCATCGATAACTTGTTCATCGCGCGGCTCCCATGGGCTGAGCGGGCGTTCCTGGCTGGTTCATTCCTGTCCGAGGCGTGGCCGATGGCGGGATGTTCAACGGCAGGAACGGCACCAGGCCACGCATGCGGTCGTCCACGACGAGGGTCTGCGTGCGCGTCAGGATTTCCTGCATCGTGTCCAGATACATGCGGCGCGCGGTCACGTCCTTGGCCTGCTCATAGGCCTTCAGGATGCTCTCGAAGCGCTGCGTCTGACCGGTCGCCTGTGACACGGACGCCAGTTTCGCGCCCTCGGCTTCCGCCATGATCCGCGCCGACTCGCCTCGCGCCCTGGGCACGACGTCGTTCCTGTAGGAATCAGCCTCGTTTCGCATGCGCTCGGCGTCGGTGTTGGCGCGCTGCACGTCACGGAAGCTTTCGATCACCGCGCCGGGAGGATCGACCTTCTGCAACTGCACCTGCGTTATTTCAACGCCCGCCTTGTAGCGGTCCAGGATTTGCTGCGTCTGGCGGAACACGTCCGCTTCAATCTGCGCGCGCAACTGGGTCAGGGCTGGCTGAATCGGCGTGCGACCGATCACCTCCCGCATCGAGCTTTCGGCCACGCCGCGCACCAGGGCATCCGGGTTGCGGGCGTTGAACAGATAATTGGCCGCGTTGTTGATGCGCCAGAAGACAGAGATATCGATATCGATGATGTTCTCGTCCCCGGTCAGCATCAGGCTTTCGGCCAGCACGTCGCGGTTGGCTCCGTCGCGCGCGGGGTCGATACGGCCGGACACGGGGGAACGGAAGCCGATTTCGGTCTTGTTGATGAAGGTCACCGCCGGGGTCACCACCCGTTCGATCGGCCAGGGCAGATGCCAGTGCAGGCCGGGCGGGGTCCAGTGAGAGTAGGCACCGAATCGCAGCACCACGCCTTGCTGGTCGGGCTGCACGCGATAAAAGCCGAGGCCTATCCAGATCGCGACGACACCCAGGGCCAGAATTATCAGCGCCCGTCCGCTGCCCAACCAGGCCGGCGCCCCGCCGCCGAATCCGCCGCCTGGGCCGCCGCCACCGAACAGCCCCCGCAGGAACGCCTGAGCTTGTGCGATCAACCGGTCCAGATCGGGGGCCGGGCCGCCACCACCGCCAAATGGGCCGCCGGGGCCTTGCGGTCGCCGGCCACCCGGGCGGTCGTCATTTCCGCCGCCGCCCCATGGCCCGCCTGGGGGAGGCCCCCCGGGAGGACCGCCCGGGGGAGGCTGATTGCCACCACCACCCGAACCGCCGGAAGAACCGCCGGGATTGCCCCATGGACTCGGGCCACCATTATTCCAAGGCATGGGGACTGTGATGCTCCTGTCTGGTTTCGTTTCAGGCGGGCCGTTGGCGGAGACGCGATGATGCGCCATATCCGGCGCATGGTACGCACGACGCCGCATTATCTGCCGTAACTCTCCCCGGGCTTATCGACTGACCGCGAAAGGTTTGCAAGCACATGACGAATCCTTCACCCGAGGCGCTCCGCGACGCGCTGCGCACGATCAAGGACCCGAAAAGTGGTCGGGATATCGTGTCGGCCGGGTTGGTCGACGGTATCGAGGTGCGTGGCGGATTGGTGCAGGTCTCGCTCCTCACCGATCGCGCCCAGGCCGCTTCCATGGAGCCCGCTCGGCGGATGGCCGAGGGGATTTTGAACCGCCACCCCGGCGTGACCAACGCGACCGTGGTGTTGACGGCGCATAAGGCGCAGTCCGCCGCGCCGCCCGCCGCGGCCCGCGGTGGCAGTGGCCATTCCCATGCCGGTCACTCGCATGGGCCCGGGGGACATGGGCCAGGGCCGGGTGGGCAGGGGCCAGGGGGGCAAGGTGCGGCCGGCGCTCAGAAGGCGTTGCTGTTGCCGAACGTCAAGGCGATCGTGGCCGTCGCCTCCGGCAAGGGGGGCGTCGGCAAATCCACCGTTGCCGTGAACCTGGCTGTTTCCCTGGCTCGGCAGGGGCACCGCACCGGGCTGCTGGACGCGGATATTTATGGGCCGAGCCTGCCGCGGATGTTGGGGGTCAGTCGGAAGCCGGAGGTGCGGAAGGACAAGATGATCCCGTTGCAGGCCTGGGGCCTGTCCTGCATGTCGATCGGCTTCCTGGTGGATGAGGAAACCCCGATGATCTGGCGCGGCCCCATGGTGATGGGCGCGCTGGAACAGATGATGGGGCAGGTCGAGTGGGGGCCGTTGGACATTCTGGTGGTCGACATGCCGCCTGGCACCGGCGATGCCCAGTTGACCATGGCGCAGCGCGTGGCGCTGACCGGGGCGGTGATCGTGTCCACGCCGCAGGATATCGC
>CAMBXJ010000205.1 GCA_945871455.1 Asaia bogorensis | reverse complement strand
GAAGCGGCGATGCCCGCCCTGGTGTCGGAGACCACGGCGTAGACACCTGTATCGGCGTTCAGGACGCGGATTGTCGTTGCCACATAGAGCCGCGGATTTGTCGGCCCAAGGGGACGCGGATTATTGTCGGCCCAAGGGGACGCGGATTATTGTCGGCCCGAGGGGGCGCGGATTGGTTGTCGGCCCGAGGGGGCGCGGACTGTCATTGCCACGAAGGGCGGCGGGTTGTCGTCATTGTAGTCGGCACCAAGGGCCGCGGATTACAGTCGTCCCGAAGGGCGGTTATGCACGACGGCGATGGCATCCACCGAAGCTAGCAAAGTCCCGGCGGGCGTCATTGGGCGGCGTCCGGATCGTCACGGCGATTTCCGTGCTTGAGCCTCACCGCAACCACCGCTATACGCCCCGCTTCGCGCTGCCGGTCGGGATCGGCGGTGCCAGACAAGGATTGTTCCGATGAAGACCGGCATTCACCCCGAATACCACGAGATCAATGTCATCATGACCGATGGCACCCAGTTCAAGACTCGTTCCTGCATGGGCAAGGCCGGCGATACGCTGCGTCTTGATATCGATCCGAAGTCCCACCCGGCCTGGACCGGCGTGCAACGGATGATGGATACCGGCGGACAGGTCGCCAAGTTCAACAAGCGCTTCGCCGGTCTCGGCATCAAGTCCTAGGCCTGTCCGCGGCGACGCGGGACGCGGCATTGCGGGAATAGTACCAGTCGCCCGTGCCATTGGGCGACTCGCCGGCTCGGCCTAGGTCCCCCCATCGTCATTGCTAGGCTTGACCTGGCAACCCGCGCTTCAACGGCAGGGGGGCGAGTTCGGCGATGACGGCGAAGGAACGCCCGCGGGTCGTTGTTTCGATCGGTTGGCAGGACGTGTTCACGGCAATCATAGACCTCTTGAACAGGCAGACCTGTTCACCCATCTCGATATTGTTCGAAGTGCCCAACCGGGGCTTTGAAGAATGAACGTGGGCCGGCCCGTCCGGGCGGCCTGACCCGAGACCTTGCTTTTGCAGGAGGTTTATCATGACCACTTTCGATTTCGCGCCACTGTTCCGTACTGCGATCGGCTTCGATCGTCTGGCCCGCATGGTGGACAACGCCTCTTCCGCGCCGGAGGCGACGGCCTATCCCCCCTATAATATTGAGCGCACTGGCGACGACACTTATCGTCTGACCATGGCCGTGGCTGGTTTCCGGCCGGACGAACTGGACATCGTCGTCAAGGAAAACACCCTGCTGATCACCGGTCGCGTGACCAATGACGCACCGAAGACCGAGGTGCTCTATCGCGGCATCGCCGGTCGTCCGTTCGAACGCCGGTTCGTCCTGGCCGATCACATTGTCGTGGAAGACGCCGACCTGCGTGATGGGCTGCTGCATGTCGGACTGAAGCGCGTCGTGCCGGAATCGCTGAAGCCCCGCCGCGTCGCCATCGGTGGTTCGGCGGCGGCGGCCATCGTCGGGCCGGAGGTGACCGCCAAGGCGGCGTAACCCGCGTCACCAGGACTATCGGAAGGGGCCGGGAAACCGGCCCCTTTTTGTGTCTCTCCAACGCCGCTGACCATTGACCAACAGCGTTCCCCTACGGTCATTGCCGGCCAACGTACCCTGACCATGGACCGATAGCGCCTCTCACCGTTATTGCGGGTTTGACCGTGCAGGGCCGGGCACATCCTTGACACTTTAGACCGGGCACATGGTTGACACTTTCGCGGGTCTGTTCCGATTGAACGAGTCCCGATCGGTTGCTGTCCGCGGCAAATGACGGTGACGGGACGGTAGCTGACGGCAGCCGAGCGGCGACTGGGCGGGGTCGACCGCGGGTAGGGTCTGTCGGTTCGGCGGGCGAAAGACGACCCGATCGTCAGCCCGGGCGGCGGAAAAACGCGTCCGCCGCACCGCGCAAGGCCTGCTTGCGGCCAATATCCGCTTCGGCACGCACGATCTCGTCCTTCAATTCGCCGATGTAATCGCGCAGTTCCTCCACACCCAGCGAGTCGAGCACAAGTTTCTCCAACCGTGTGCGCTTGCGGGTCGGGGCGTCTTCGTCTTCGGCCATGCTGGTTTTCCCCATGCTGGTCTCAATATGTCGTGGCGACAGATTATAATGACGGAACAGTCCTTGACCCACCCCGGTCTGGTTGTCATATCCGCCGTCTGGCCGCGCCCGCGGTGCAAGCAGCCGCCCGCCACGCGCAGAATTCCACGCGACGGCCCTGAGAGTGAAAATGCGATGACTCTGCCATTGATGCCCAAGGCCACCGCCGTGTGGCTCATCGAGAAGACCGGCCTGACCTTCGTGCAGATCGCCGATTTCTGCGGCATGCATCCGCTGGAGGTGCAGGCGATCGCGGATGGTGAAGTGGCGCAGGGTATTGTCGGTTACGATCCGGTCGCGAATTCGCAAGTGACGCAGGCGGACATTACCCGCTGTGAGGCTGATCCCGCCGCGCGCCTGAAGCTGCTGGCCACCACCCTGCCGGCGCCGAAGCGTCTGCGCGGGGCGCGATACACACCCGTGGCGAAGCGGAACGACCGGCCGGATGGGATTGCCTATCTGCTGCGCAGCTTCCCACAATTGTCGGAAGCCCAGGTCGGCAAGCTGATGGGCACGACCAAGGACACGATCCAGAAAGTGCGCGACCGGACCCACTGGAACAGCGCCAATATCAAGCCGCGCGACCCGGTTATCCTGGGCCTGTGCAGCCAGAGCGACCTGAACATGGCGGTTTCGTCCGCCAATGAGCGATTGGAACGGGAAGGGCGGACCGTGCCGGTGCCGCCGCCGCCGGAAGCGGACGAAGCCGCCTGAGCGGTTCGATGGACTGGCGGTTCGGCGGACCGGGGCCGGTGGCGGGTCTTCAGTTCACCCGCGTGCGAAGCTTCTCCATCTCTTCCTTGATGTGCAGCTTCTCGACTTTCAGCCGGACCAAAGTGTCGGTGTCGGGGCGAGGCCGATGGTCTTCATCGGCGATTCGCGTTTCAAGCGAAGCATGGCGCTCTTTGAGCGCATTAATTCGGGCGTGGGGTATCGTGGACATTCTACCTCCGATTGCAATCGGTTGGCCATGCGCACCCGCCGCAGCGGATACGGCACGTCACGGTAGCGCGGATTCGGCGGCGCCGGGAAGCCCAAACCGCATGTTCGGGGTGGGTGGGCGCATTTTTTCCGTGGTAGATTGAATCTATGTTGAACGACCGGGATTCGCTTCTTCGCAAGCTGCATGAACTCCGCAGCGAGCACCGTGACCTGGATACCGTGATCACCCGGTTGGCCGACCAGGGGGCAGCGGACCAGTTGCATCTGCAGCGGCTGAAAAAGCGCAAGCTGATGCTGAAGGATGAACTCGCCTGGCTGGAAAGCCGGCTGATCCCTGACAATATCGCCTGAATCGGGAATGGCATCCGCTCCCGCCCCTGTCGTCGGTGTCATCATGGGCAGCCAGTCCGACTGGGCCACCATGACCCATGCGGCCGAGATGCTGACCCGTCTGCAAATCCCGCATGAGGTGCGGATCGTTTCAGCCCATCGGACCCCGGATCGATTGCGCCAGTATGCGACCGGCGCGCGGGCGCGTGGACTGAGCGTGATCATCGCCGGGGCCGGCGGTGCGGCCCATCTGCCGGGCATGTGTGCGGCCTGGACGTCTCTGCCGGTGCTGGGCGTGCCGGTTGAATCGCATGCGTTGAAGGGCATGGATAGCCTGTTGTCGATCGTCCAGATGCCGGCCGGCATTCCTGTGGGCACCTTGGCCATTGGGCGCGCCGGCGCGGTGAACGCGGCGTTGCTGGCGGCGTCGATCCTTTCGGTCGGTGACGCCGAACTGACCATGCGCCTGGATGCGTTGCGCGCCGAACAGACCTCCGCCGTGGCCGAGGAGCCAGGCGAAGCTTGACCGACGCGGACCCGTTGGGGGCGCATGCTCGGCAACCGGCGGGATTTCCGTTGCCGCCGAACGCGACGATTGGACTGGTCGGCGGCGGACAACTCGGGCGGATGTCCGCGCTCGCGGCGGCCCGCCTTGGCTATCGCTGCCATATCCTGACGCGGGAGGTCGATAGCCCGGCCGCCCAGGTGGCGCATGCGGTCACCATAAGCGACTATGCCGACCCGGTTTCTCTGCGCGAATTCGCGGCGGCGGTCGATGTCATCAGCTTCGAATTCGAGAATGTCAGCGCCGAAGGGCTCGACCTGCTGGCATCCCTGAAGCCGGTTCGCCCGTCGCCGGCCATTCTGCGCATCAGCCAGGACCGGATCGCCGAAAAGACCTTTCTCAATGGCGCCGGGGCGACAACCGCGCCCTGGGCCATCGTGGAGTCGCTGGACGACCTGCGTGAGGCCGTTGCGCGCCTGGGGCTGCCGGCGGTGCTGAAGACCACGCGGCTGGGGTACGACGGCAAGGGCCAGGCGATGTTGCGCGGTCCGGACGATCTGGCGCCGGCATTCGCGCGGCTGTCGCCCAAACCCCTGGTGCTGGAGGGCTTCGTCGACTTCGCACAGGAAATCAGCGTCGTGATCGGCCGCGGGGCGGACGGGACGATGTCCGCCTTCGATACGGTGGAAAACCGCCATCGCGACCATATCCTGGACGTGACCCTGGCACCCGCGCGGATCCCCACCGCGATCGACCAAACCGCCCAGGCGGTCGCGCGCAGAGTGGCGGAGGCGTTGGATCTGGTGGGCCTGCTGGCGGTGGAAATGTTCGTCGACTCGAAGGGGCGGGTCCTGGTGAACGAGATCGCGCCGCGGCCGCATAATTCCGGGCATTGGACGATCGACGCCTGCCCGATGAGCCAGTTCGAATTGCATATCCGCGCGATCGCCGGCTTGCCTTTGCCGCCGGCGGAACGGCACTCCGACGCCGTGATGAAGAATCTGATCGGGCCAGAGGAGACGGGTCTGTGGCCTGACATTCTCGCGATGCCGCGTCTGATCCCGCATCTTTACGGCAAGGCCGAGGCGCGTCCCGGCCGCAAGATGGGGCATGTGACCCGGCTGTTTCCCAAAGGGTCTCTGCCGGGTGAGTTCGGGATCGAGGCGGCGTTGGGGGTGCTGGGGTAGCTTGGTCGCCGTGGACTTTCCCGGATCGGCCTCGGCGTCACGCCGGCTGGGCGACCAGCCGTCCTCCGTTCGGTCGCACCATGCACGCCACCACCGCCGCCCCCAGGCCAAGCCCCGAGGACACGACATACAACCACCCATAATTCCCGTAGGTGTCGAACACGAACCCGCCCAGCCACGGTCCGATCGCCATCCCGAAGAACGACACCATGACGACCACGCCGAACACGCCGCCCATGATCCGCCCGGGGAAGCTCTCTCGCACCAGGATGGCGTACAGGGGCATCACGCCCCCGTAGGCGAACCCGAAAATGAGCGCCACGGCGTAGAAGCCGCCCAGGCCGCCGACCGCCAGCCATAGCAGGATCGCGGTCCCTTGCAGGGTGAGGCCGGCGATCAGGGTGGGTCTGGCGCCGACCCGGTCCGACACCAGTCCGAACACGATCCGCCCAGCCAACCCGCCCAGCCCGGCCATGCCGAACACCGATGCCGCCATCATTTCGGGCACGCCGCAATCGGCCACGTAGCTCACCATGTGGAAGATCGGCCCGGAATGGGCGGCGCAGCAGGCGAAGAACGCCAGCGAAATCGCCAGGCACTGGGGCGAAATCAACGCCCTGACCAACGAGATGTCGGCCGGCTCGTTCAGTCCGCTCGCCGCCGAACCGCCCGCCAGAACGGGGGGTTCCCGCAGCAATAGCGCCGCCGGCAGGATCACCGCCCAGGCGATTCCCGCCATCGTCAGCATCGCCGACCGCCAGTTTCCCTGTTGCATCAGCCAGCCCGCGAGCGGTGCAATGACCATGGTGCCCATGCCCATGCCGACGGACACCAGCGCGACCGCGAGGCTGCGGTTTCGATCGAACCAGCGCACCGCGAGCGCGGTCATCGGCACGTAAAGACTGCCCACCGCGAGGCCCACGGTGCCGCCATAGACCGCCTGGAAGGCGAATACCGATTCCATCTGGCTCGCGAATGCCAGGCCGATCCCCAGCATGACCCCGCCGGCCATCACGATAAGCCGAGCGCCGAAGCGATCCGAGAGGGCGCCCCAGACGAAGGACCCGACGCCCATGCCCAGGAAGTTGAGCAGCGCGGCGGTGGAAATGGAGGTGCGGGACCAGCCGGTGTCCAGGGCAATGGGTTGCAGGAAGACACCGAGCGACATCATCGATCCCATGCCGATGCAGGATACCGCCATGCCGATGGCGATGATCGCCCAGCCGTATGAAACGCGCATGTCATTCTCCTGGACGTCGGATGCTGGCCGCGACGGTCGTTCTTGTTATCCGAACCTGCCACGTCCGGCATTGGCGAATCAACGCACGCTTCGTCTTCCGATCGCAGGGCACCGTCAAGCGAACGGCATGGCAGGGGGGGCGATTTCCGTGTCGCGTTACCGGGATATTTACCGTCTGCCCCCACAATCGTCGGCATGAGCACACGGTCAACCTCGCAGGCCATGGCCCGCGTGAACACATTCGCGTTTTCCGGCATCGACGCGGTGCCGGTGGAGGTGCAGGTGCAGATCTCCGGCGGCATGCCGGGGCTGCTGCTGGTCGGCCTGCCCGACAAGGCGGTGGGTGAGGCGCGGGAGCGGGTGCGGGCCGCGTTTTCCGCCATGGGATTGTCGTTGCCGCCCAAGCGCATTCTGATCAACCTGAAGCCGGCGGACCTGTTGAAGGAGGGCAGCCATTTCGACCTGCCGCTGGCCCTGGGCGTGCTGGCGGCGATGGATGTGCTGCCGCGCGAGGAGATCGGCGGCTACGCGGCCCTGGGCGAATTGTCTCTGGACGGGACGCTCAATCCGGTGGCCGGGGTGTTGCCGGCGGCGATTGGAGCGTCGGCGCGCGATTGGGGACTGATCTGCCCGGCCAGCCAGGGCGGGGAAGCCGCCTGGGCCGGTCGCATCCAGGTGCTGGCGCCGCCCGACCTGCTGTCCTTGATCAACCATTTCCGTGGCACGCAGGTGTTGACCCCGCCGGAAACCGCGGGCGTCGCGGCGGCTGCGGCGGGGCCTGACCTGCGCGACGTGAAAGGTATGGAGAGCGCCAAGCGGGCGCTGGAGATCGCCGCCGCCGGGGGGCACAATCTGCTGCTGATCGGCCCTCCTGGCGCCGGCAAGTCCATGCTGGCGGCGCGCCTGCCCAGCCTGCTGCCGGACCTCGACCCGCGATCGGCGCTGGAGGTCAGCATGATCCACAGCGTCGCCGGCCTGTTGGACGGCGGCCGTCTGGTGATGCGCCCACCGTTTCGCGAGCCGCACCATTCCGCGTCGCAGGCGGCGCTCAGCGGCGGCGGCCACCGGGCGCGACCGGGGGAGGTGTCTCTGGCGCATCGCGGCGTGTTGTTCCTGGACGAATTGCCCGAATTTCCCCGCCAGGCCCTGGAAGCGCTGCGTCAGCCGATGGAATCGGGCCGCACCACGGTGTCGCGGGCCGCCGCGCATATCACCTATCCGGCTCGGTTCCAGTTGGTGGCGGCGATGAATCCGTGCCGATGCGGCTATCTGGGCGATGGCG
>CAMBXJ010000204.1 GCA_945871455.1 Asaia bogorensis | reverse complement strand
AGACGCCAGACGCCGACCCGGTTGCCGTAGTCGCGCCACGAATAGACCGAGGCCGACAGCGACTGGTCGGGCGGAGCGATGGCCGATCCCTTGCCCTCGCCGAACGCGAAGGCCTCTATATTCAGGGCGACATAGACCGCGAGGCGCTTTCCTTCCGGCCAGGAATAATCCGGGCGGGACGCGATGGACGAGTATCGGTAGCGACCGTGGTGCGGCAGCATAGGCGGGTTCTCCCTGGGCGGTGCGGTGAGCGGAAGCGTCGAACAATGGCGGGCGTGGCCGACGTGTCAATCCGCACCGATCGCACCGGCGCGTCGGCGATGCCGGGCTTTATCACGAAAAAGCCCCCGTATGTTCCATTATTGTTCTTACACGTCAACCCGATCGACGCCAGAGTGGCGGGCAGCCAAAGGAGACAACCATGGCCGTTCCCCCCGTCCCGCAAGGTTATCACAGCGTCACCCCGTATCTGATCATCGACGGCGCGACCGCCGCGATCGCCTGGTACGCCAGGGTGTTCGGCGCGCGGGAGCACATGCGTATGGCCGCGCCCGAAGGCAAGATCGGCCACGCCGAGATCGAGATCGGCACCAGCCGGATCATGCTCGCGGATGAGGCACCGGAACATATGGCCCGCGCGCCGACATCGTTCGGCGGTTCGCCGGTCGGCCTGCACCTGTATATCGCCGATGTGGACGCGGTGATGGCCCGCGCGATCGCCGCGGGTGGCACCGTCCGCACGCCGGTGGAGGACAAGTTCTACGGCGATCGCATGGGGGTCCTGGTCGATCCGTTCGGCCATGTCTGGTACGTTTCGACCCATATCGAAGACGTGACCGAAGCCGAGATCGCCCGCCGCCTGGCCTTGCTGGCCCCTGGCGCTTCCTGACGTCCCCCCCCCCTCTGGCGCCACCCCCTCTGGCGCCACCCCCTCTGGCGTCAAACGCGGGTCTTCGTCGATTCCGCGCTGCTTAATTGCCACATTCGTCCGTCATGAACCGTCACCGGGATAGCACTTGGCACGTCACGTTCGCGTCCACTAAGGTCGCGCACTCTTTATAGAGGCCCCATGGCAGCGCCGCGATTTCTCCTGAAGACGGACCTGGCGACGGTCCATCCGTTGCAGCTCCAGGGCCGCCCCGTGCACGCCATGCACGATCGCCTGACGGAGCTGTTGCTCGGCCGCGGCCGTGGCGAGACGGAAACCCTGTTCGCGGAACCCGTCGGCGGCACCGGTGCGATCAGTTGGTATGGACAGGGCAACGGCGACCCGCGACCGCTCGCGTCACTATCGGCGTCTCGCCGCGCCGAAGCCGAGGGGCGGCTGCGGCGCCATCTGGACGCGATCACGCCCCTGCTGGACGATCCGGACGCCGGCCCGCTGTTAAAACGCGCGCTGGTCCTGGCCGATACCGACTCGATCGTGGTTCTGGACGACAGCGTCGTTCTGACCGGCTGGGGTCTGGCCCCCCCGGACATCGGCGGTGATGAGGCCGCGCAGGCCGCACAGATCCGACGCATTCTCGGCCCCTATTCCGCGCGCCTGGCTGCTGCCGACGACCGATTCTTCGCCGCCACTCCCGTAGCCCGCCCCAATGCATCCCTTGGCGGCCCCCCGATCCCGCCGCCTGTTGCCGGCCCGGGCCCGTTGGGACCGCCGCCAACACCCCCCATGCCGCCGATCCGGCCGCCGGGACCGCCGCCCGCCGGGACCGCGGGCGGTTCGGGGCGCGCGTTCTGGCTGGTGCCGCTGCTGATCGCGGTCGCGCTGATTTTCCTGTGCCTGGGCTTCTGGGCCGCCTGGGCCCATTTCGTGCGCGATATGGCGGGACGGCAGGTCACCGCGCCCATCGCCGATGAAACGGCGACCCGCAACGCGATCCGCCAGCAACGGGAGACCAACGAGACCTTGGAACGCGAGCTGGAGCGCGCTCGCCGAGCCGCCGCGCAGCCCAATGTGTGCACGCCTGAAGGCCCGCTGGGAATCCAGCCCTCGCCGGAACGTCAGCCTGTTCGCCCCGAAGCGGTGCCCCCGAGCGTGCCGCGCCAGCAGGGTCAGGCGGTGCCGCCCTTCACCGGGTCCCTGGCGCAACTGCTGGAACATGCCACTGTCATGGTGGCCGGGTCCGGTCCGCGAGGGATCGGGCATGGCAGCGGGTTTTTCGTGTCCGGCGATACGATCATGACCAACGCCCATGTCGTTGAACACGCCGATCCCGGGCAGATCTATGTGATGTCGACCGCCCTGGGACGCGCCCTGCAAGCCCAGTTGGTGGCCATAAGCCGGCCGGCCGGCGGCGGCGATATCGAACCCGGCCAACCCGATTTCGCCATCCTGCGATTGACCCAGCCGGTTTCCGGCGCGCAACCCCTGGCACTGACCCGATCAGCCGAGAAGCTTACCGATGTCGTCGCGGCCGGCTATCCGGCGTCCGTGGTGCGGGTCGAAGGCGGCATGCGGGATTTGCAGGAAGGCCGCCTGGGACAGCCGCCCGAACTGGTCCTGACGCGCGGCAATATAAGCACCATCCAGCGGCTGGACACCGGCCTGGTGGTGATGCCGCATTCCGCCGACATCTCGCCCGGCAACAGCGGCGGGCCGCTGGTCGATACCTGCGGGCGCGTGGTGGGGATCAACACGTTCGTAAGCCGAGCGACCAGTGTCGCGGATAGGGTGAAGTATGCGCAGAAGGCGGACAGCATGCTGCCGTGGCTGACGCAACAGAATGTGCCGGTGCAAGAGAGAGAGGGCACCTGCCAGCCGGCCCTGCCGACCTTGCCGGCGTTGCCGCCCGGCGCGGGTGGGACGCCCGCCAGCCCGCCCGCCGGTGGGCCTCCCGCCAGTGGACCTCCCGGCGGTGGACCACCCGCCAGTGGACCTCCTGCCAGTGGACCTCCTGCCGGTGGACCTCCTGCCGGTGGGCCTCCCGCCGGTGGACCACCCGCCAGTGGACCTCCCGCCAGTGGACCTCCCGCCGGTGGACCTCCTGCCAGTACTGCACCCACCGGTGGGCCACCCGCCAGTCCGTCCGTGCGCGGCGCGTCGCCGCCAGGCGCGCCCCCGACCACCGGTTCCGCGGCTGGCCCCCCGGCAGCCCCTCCGGCTGGCCCCCCTTTGGGCGCGCCGGCCGCGCCGTCCCCCGGAACCCCCGGTGCCGCGCCACCCGCGGGACCGTCCGGTGCGGCACCGGCTCCCGCTCCCGCGATCACGCCACCGGCCGGTTCTCCGGCCGGGAACGCGCTCTAGGCCCGGCGGAACGGCGGGACAGGCAGCATGGACGCAAGCCTGATTGCCACCACGCGCAATGCCGATCATCAGGCGTTGGGCACGGGTGGGCAGCTCGCCGTGCAGGCGTGGGAGCAGATTACCGGCTATCTGCGTCGCCGCTTCGGACCAACGCACGCCGCGCTGTTCGCGGAACCCAATCCGGACGCGGCACGGGGCGTCACCGACTGGTATGCGGAAGGCCAGGGTGACGCAGTCGCCCTGGACTCGCTGCCGCCCGACCAGCAACAGGCCGCGCGGGACGAACTGACCCGCATTTTCAACGATATCCAGGGCGATATCGCCACTCTGCGGCAAAGTCGGCGGGAAGATGAGCGGTTCCTTGGGGAATTGCTCGCGCTCGCGCTGAACACCCCGACGACCGACAGCCTGCGCGTGCTGGACGGACATCCGGTGCTGATTGCCTGGGCGCATGCCCCGATCGGCGCGCCGGCCGCACCCGAATTGCTGATCGGGCAGTTGGCTGGCCGCGCCACCCCGGCCGCGCGCGGCCAGCCGATGCGGATCCTGGGACCGCCGGTTGTGCGGCGGGTACTGCCCTGGGGCGCCATAGCCGCGGCCAGTGCCTTGTTTTTGCTGCTGCCGTTGCTGTTGCTTCTGTTCCTGCTGGACCCGTTTCGGTGGTTCGTCGCCAACCCGCCGGTTTGCGTCATTGACCCGCAGACCATTACCGCGCTGGACGAATTGCGGCGGGAAGAAGCTCGCGAAAACATCCTGCGTTCCCAGATCGCTCGGGTTATGCTGGACATGGGCGACCGACGCACCCATTGCCCGCCGCCGCCCGCGCCACCTCCCCGGGCGGCCGAGGCAGCCCCACCCATGGGGCCGCCTGCCAGCCCCCCGACCCAGAACGCCGACATCGACCGGGCGCGGGAGCAGGGTGCCGCCGGCGGCAGAATCCAGATCGTGCTGGCCTGGGACGATGCCAACGACCTGGACCTGTTCGTGCTGTGTCCGTCCGGGCTGCGCATCACCTTCGACACCAGACGCGCCTGCGGTGGTGTGCTGGATATCGACCAGAACGCAACTCTGCCGCTGTCGGCCAGCCCGGTGGAAAACATCGTCTTCGAGCAGGAGCCCGAGCGCGGCACCTACCAGGTCCAGGTGCGCAACTACATGCATCGCAGCCCCGCCCCGCCGGCGTCACCGTTTCGCGTGACGATCCGTCAGGCGGGCGTGCCAGACCGGACTTTTACCGGCCATGCGCCGCCCGGCGTGCTGGTGACGGTCGGCACATTCAGCGTTCCGGCAACGCGGTAGGGGACGCATGGTCATGTCCGCCCATCCCCCCTGCCCCAACCTGGTTGCGATGCCATGCAGCGGCTGATCGCGGTTCCTTTAAGCACGCACCAGGTGCTGCTGCCGAGCGGCCTGGATCACGCAGGGGCGCGGGCGGTGCTGGCGGGCCTGCTGGCCGGCGCGACCGAACCGGCCAGCGCGGACCTATTCGCGGCCACGGCCCCGGAAGGCGACAGCATCGTGTTCTCGGCGCCCACCAACGATGTGGCGCGGTTCGACGAGCTGGATGCGACCGGGCGCGCCATGCTGCGCTCGGAAATCGGACGCCTTGTCAGCGAACTGCGTCGCGCCGCCGAGGTCGCGGCCCAGCGGGATCCGACACGGTCCGGGTATCTGCCGGCACTGGTCGCCGCGGCGATCGAAATTCCCAGCTTCGAGATGGTGTTCGCCCATGCCGGCCGCCCGGTCCTGGCGGGCTGGGGCATGACCCCCACCGGCGCACCCGGCGGACTGGGGCTGATCCGCGTGTTGGACGATGGTCAGCCGGCTTCGCCTCCGCCCGGTTTACCGTGGGCCGCGTTGGCGGTGGGCGCCTTGGGCCTGGCCATTCTGGCCGGGGCAGCATTCGCGGCATCGCCCTGGATCGTCGCCCGTCTGGCGCCCGAGGCCCCGGCCTGCAAGGTGTCCCCCGGCGACCTGGACGCGTTGCGCCAATTGCTGCGGGAGCAGGAGCGGGAGCAGCAACTGCGCCGCCGCCTCGCCGCCGTGCAGGAGGATCTGGGGCGTCGGCGCGCCGTGTGTCCGTTGCCGGAGGCACCACCGCCGCCCCGCCCGCCGGTCGAGCCACCACCACCACCGCGGCCGGAACCGCCGCCTCCCCCGCCGATTCCGCAGGTGATCCCACCACCGGTGGCGCCACCGCCCGAGCCCCCTGCCCCGCCGCCCCCTACCCCGCCACCGCCTCCGCCACCACCGCCACCACCACCTCCTCCACCGGCGCCACCTCCTCCACCGGCGCCACCGCCACCACCACGTCCGGACCCCCGGCCGCCCGAACGCGCGCAGGCCCCGCCGCCGAACACGGTGCCGTGCAACCAGGAAACCAACAGTGGAGGACGCGGGATCACGGAAACGCGGCACTATCTGGGGCCGCAACCAGGGCGAGTCGCGCTGCAGATGCAGAATTTTCAGGCGCCGGATCGGATCAGAGTCTACCACAAAGGCCGCCTGTTGGCCGAAACCCCAGGCTTCGTGCCGGGTCGGGGCGTCATCACGTTCAACTGGAACCCGCCGCCCGGCAGCCCGCCGGAAGATCAGGTGGTGACGGTGGAAGTCACCGGCGATCCGAACCAGCCAACCACGCGATGGAATTACACGCTGGGCTGCCCAAACCGCTAGGAACGCTCGCCCGGCGGACCTCTTGTCCCGCCCCTACCCGGCCGGGATGCGCAAATTCGGGCCGGCGCGTGAACCGCGGTGTCCCGCTTCCTGCTCAGTCGGATGGTCGGGCCGCAACCTGCACGATGGTGCGCGTGATCCGTCGCGTGGACGAGGGGACCCCCGCCGCGTGTGAACGACACCACAAGATTAGAGCGTCGCAACAGGCTAAAATCGGGCATTGCCAGGGACAGCGCCGTGTCACCCGACCGGAGCCTATGGGGGGAAAGTAGGTCATGCGCGTTGCCAGTTTCGCCGTTCTGGGGTTCATGGCGCTCGCCTGCCCGGTTCAGGCCACCACGATCAATTTCGACGACGGCGTCGCCACCAACACCATCGGCGCCTTCTACACCGCGCTCGGCGTTTCCTTCAGCAGTGCCACCTGGCAGACCAACTTCGGACTGGCGGGCGTCAGCGGCCCGCTCGGTATCGGGTCCACCAACGGCAACGCCTACAAATATGACAGCGGGACCCCGGTGATCGCCACGTTTTCGACCGCGGTGAACATCGCGTCCATCGTCGTGATCGACCTGGGCGAGAACGGCTTTACCCTGAACGCCTATGACGCCCCGACCGGTGGCACCCTGGTCGGTACCACCACGCAATTCGGCGTTGGATTGGGCAACAACAACTTCCAGACCCTTAGCGTCTCGGCCGCCTCGATCTTTCGCCTGGAAATGTTTCAGGCCCAGGATATCGGGATCGACGGCGTGGTCCTGGAGAATTTTCAGTTCGCGCCCGAACCCGGCACCCTGGCGGTTCTGGGTTTCGGCCTGGTCGGCCTGGGCGCACTGCGCCGGCGTCGCAAGACCGCCTAACCACCGAACGCGGCCAGGCCATCCGCAACCTGGACGGGCCTTGGATTACCCCAGGCGCGGCCGATGGCCACAATCGCGTTGACACTCAGGCACGCAACCCGCGCCATCGCCGCATCGGGGCAACGACCACCGGTCCGCTTCGGATTTCCCCGAATCGGGCGCAGGCCCTACACTTCACTATGCCCCACGCCGATTTCGTCCATTTGCGCACCCATTCCGCCTACTCGCTCAGCGAAGGCGCCATCAGACCCGACAAGATCGCCGCCCTGGCGAAGGATGCGATGATGCCGGCGGCGGCCATCACCGATACCGGCAACCTGTTCGGCGCGTTGGAATTCTCTCAGTACTGCATGGGCAAGGGCATCCAGCCGATCATCGGCTGCCAGATCGCACTGACCCGGACCGACAATCCGCGTCTGGCGCCGGACCCGATCGTGCTGTTGGCGCAGAATGCGGCGGGGCTTGCCAATCTGCAACGGCTGTCGACCCTGGGCTTCCTGGACACCGATCCCAGCCTGAAGCCGCAACTGCCGTTCGATCGGATCGCGGCCCACGCGGACGGGATTTTGCTGCTGACCGGCGGCACCACCGGCCCGATCGGGCGCCTGTTGTCGGAAGGCCAGAAGCCGGACGCGCAACGTCTGCTGGCAGTGTTCGACGAAGCGTTTCCCGGCCGTACGGCGATGGAACTGCATCGGCACGGCCTGGAGGTGGAACGCGCGATCGAACCCGGCATGATCGCGCTGGCCGACGCGCTGTCGATCCCCCTGGTCGCCACCAATGATTGTTATTTTGCAAACCCGGAAATGCATCAGGCGCACGACG
>CAMBXJ010000203.1 GCA_945871455.1 Asaia bogorensis | reverse complement strand
CGGACATAGAGCGCGTCGTGGAAGGACGTGCTCTGGTAGGACAGCATCACATCGTCCGCGCCCGGCACGCCCATAATATAAGTGACGCCCGCGACACCCAGCAGGGTCAGCAGCGCGTCCATGTCGTCCTGATCGGCCTCGGCGTGGTTGGTGTAGCAAACGTCGACACCCATCGGAAGGCCGAGCAGCTTGCCGCAGAAATGGTCTTCCAGGCCGGCGCGGGTGATCTGCTTGCCGTCATAAAAATATTCCGGCCCGATGAACCCGACCACCGAGTTCACCAGCAGCGGCGAAAACGCCCGCGCGACGGCATAGGCGCGCGCCTCTATGGTCTGCTGATCGACGCCATGATGGGCTTCGGCGGACAGGGCGCTGCCCTGGCCGGTCTCGAAATACATGACGTTGTCACCGATGGTGCCGCGTTTTAGCGACAGAGCGGCCTGGCGGGCCTCGTGCAGCAGGGACAGGGAAACGCCGAAGCTCTGGTTCACCGCCTCGGTTCCGCCGATCGACTGGAACACCAGATCGACGGGCGCGCCGGCCTCGATGGCGCGCAGTGTGGTGGTGACATGGGCCAGCACGCAGGTCTGGGTGGGAATGCGATAGCGTTCCCGGATCGTATCCAGCATGGACAGCAGGGTGACGGTGGCGTCCACATTGTCGGTGGCGGGATTGACGCCGATGACCGCATCGCCCGCCCCCATCAGCAGCCCATCCAGGGTGGACGCGGCGACCCCGCGCGGATCGTCGGTGGGATGGTTGGGTTGCAGCCGGACCGACAGCCGGCCCGGCAGGCCGATCGTGTTGCGAAAGCGTGTGGTCACGTGACATTTCGCGGCGACCGCTACCAGCTCCTGCAATCGCATGATCTTGCTGACCGCCGCCACGATCTCCGGTGTCAGCGCGGGGCGCAACGCCGTCAGGTCCGCTGGTTCCGCCGCCAGCAGGAACTCTCTGAACGCGCCCACTGTCATCGCCGCGATCGGCGCGAAGCCGATCCGGTCGTGGCTGTCCAGGATCAGTCGGGTCACCTCGTCGTCTTCATAGGGAACGACCGGTTCGTCGACGATCGCCGATAGCGGCGTGTCCGCCAGTGCCATCTGCGCGGCAACGCGTTCGGCGGCGCTGGTCGCGGCGATTCCGGCCAGCACATCGCCAGACCGCAAGGGGGTGGCCCGGGCCAACAGGGTGCGAAGGTCTGCAAAGACGTGGCGCGTGCCGCCGATGGTATGGACGAAAGCCATGGACTGGTCCCAGAGCGTGAGACCATGCAGCATGCCCTGATTGCGCGCGCCAGAAAAGCTCATGGACGGAACGGTTTGAGGCAGTCGGTTAATCCGGTTTTACGATCCGTCATGAATTGAAACCCAAGTGACAGCGCGCCAAGCGTATTGTTAAGGGACGGGTTGGATTGCTGCGGGGCGGTAAGCGAAGGATGGGGAGCGGGGCTGACCGCCGCGCAACAAGACAGACCTGGATCATGCCAAGGAGTCCCGCCGCACCCGGCGGCAAATGATTTTTGGCCTCGGCGCGGAACCGGTGATCCACATCATCGCCGGCGATCCAAACTGGGCTAGGGATCGCAGTCATGACGGAAAGGAGGTCCCCGATGCCGATCGACACCGCCGAACGGGACTTTGCCGATGATGCAGAATGCACAGTGCCCCGGAGGTCCGCGCCCATGTTCCAATTCCCATCGTCTCCCCACACTTATGATATGTCCGCCACCGCCACCGTCGCCGCCCTGCGCAGGGAACTCGACGCGTTCGCATGGGACCTGGTGTCCCGACTGACGCCGCACGAAGCGGCGGACGCGGAGATTCCGCTGGACAGCGACGACCCCACCCGGTAAACGCCGCCGCTCAATCGGAACGTGGGAGAGACCGAACCGCCCGTAAGGCGGCGGGTCTCGTATGCACCGCGGTCCCTCGGCACGGTAAGGACCAGGGATAATGGCGAAGAAAATCGTCGGTTACATCAAGCTTCAGATTCCGGCCGGCAAGGCCAACCCATCTCCCCCCGTCGGCCCGGCGCTCGGCCAGCGCGGCCTGAACATCATGGCCTTCGTGAAGGAATTCAACGCCTTCACCCAGAACATGGAACCCGGGACCCCGACGCCGGTGGTGATCACGGCCTTTGCGGATCGCAGCTTTACCTTCATCACGAAGACGCCGCCGAACACGTATTTCCTGAAGCGGGCCGCCAAGATCGACAAGGGCAGCCCCACCGTCGGGAAGGGCGCCTCGGCCGGGCGGGTCACCATGACCCAGTTGCGGGAGATCGCCGAGATCAAGATGAAGGACATGAACGCGAACGATATCGACGGCGCGGTCCGCATGTTGGCCGGATCGGCGCGGTCGATGGGTCTGACCGTGGTGGAGGGCTGATCCATGGCGAAGAACAAGCGACTGACCGCGGCGGCGGCGATGGTTGATCCGGCAAAGGCCTATACCCTGGCCGACGCGATCAAGCTGGTGAAATCCACCGCGAAGGCGAAGTTCGACGAAACCGTCGAAATGTCGATGAACCTGGGCATCGATCCGCGCCATGCGGACCAGATGGTGCGCGGGCTGACCAGCCTGCCGAACGGCACCGGCAAGAACGTCCGGATTGGCGTGTTCGCGCGCGGCCCGAAGGCGGAGGAGGCTTTGGCCGCCGGAGCCGACGTGGTCGGCGCCGAAGACCTGATGGAAAAGATCCAGGGCGGTCAGATCGACTTCGACCGCTGCATCGCCACGCCGGATATGATGGGCATCGTCGGGCGCCTGGGTAAAATCCTGGGGCCGCGCGGCCTGATGCCGAACCCGCGCCTGGGCACCGTGACCATGGACGTCCGCGGGGCGGTCACCGCCGCCCGCGCCGGTCAGGTGGAATTCCGCGCCGAAAAGGCCGGAATCATCCATGCCGGTATCGGCAAGGTCAGCTTCGACGACGACAAGCTGCTGGAAAACGCGCGCGCCCTGGCCGATGCGATCCAGCGGGCCAAGCCGACCGGCGCCAAGGGCACCTATGTGCAGCGCGTGTCCGTCAGCTCCACCATGGGGCCGGGCGTGCGCGTGGATGTCGGTTCGATCGGCGTCTGAAGAAATTCGCGGAGCAGGCTTGCTCCGCGGGCAGGGAACGCTTCGGCGTTCCCGAACCTGTCCGAGACCGCACGTGATCCCCGATCGGGTATCTTAAGGGACTTCGGTCCGCGCGTGGGAGACGGGGAAGCCAAGGCATGTCGGACACGGCCGCTCGGGGCGAAACCTCCGTGGACCGCTTTCCGGCGCAGGCTTGGTGGTTCCGGCTTGCAGGGGGCGTCGCCACCGTTCGGTGGTGAGGACTCCAGGACAGGCGAACCGGACCATGTCGCGGGCGAGGGATATCCCTGGCAGGCGTCGTGGTCCTTGGGCAACCCGGTCTGGCACGGTTTCGATCGTGGCGGGCCAAGCAAGCCCCCGAGCGATTTTCGGGGGACGGAGACGATACGTGGACCGTACGGAGAAGCGGGAGTTCGTCACCGAGCTCAATCAGGCGCTGGCCGCCACGTCGATGATCGTCGTCACCCGCAACGCGGGTCTGACGGTCGCCGACGCAACGGCGCTCAGGGTCAAGATGAGAGCGGCGGGCGCAACTTACAAAGTCGCGAAGAACCGGCTGACCCACCTCGCCTTGGAAGGGACCCGATTCGAAGGCATCGCGCCGATGCTTACCGGTCCGATCGCGCTTGCGTGGTCGATGGATCCGGTGGCGGTGGCGAAGACGGCCGTCGAGTTCGCCAAGACCAACGACAAGTTCGTGCTGATCGGCGGCGCGCTTGGGACCCAGACGCTGGATGCGGATGGGATCAAGGCACTGGCCGAATTGCCGTCGCTGGATGAACTGCGCGCCAGGTTGGTGGGGATGATTTCGACCCCCGCCACGCGGATCGCGGGGATTCTGCAGGCGCCGGCCGCACAACTCGCCCGGGTCTTTGGGGCCTTCGCCAAGAAGGATGAGACAGCCGAGGCAGCCTGATCGTCGATCAGACAGCCGACAAGACGAACGCAGCCGAAAACAACGGCTTGCATGGAACCTATCAAGCGCTAGATTAAGGGATACAGACAATGGCTGACTTGCAGAACCTGGTGGACCAGCTTTCCACCCTCACCGTGCTCGAAGCGGCGGAACTGTCGAAGCTGCTCGAAGAGAAATGGGGCGTTTCCGCCGCCGCGCCGGTGGCCGCCGCCGCCGCTCCGGTTGCCGCCGTCGCCGCCGTGGTGGAGGAACAGACCGAGTTCACCGTGATCCTGGCTTCCGCCGGGGACAAGAAGATCAACGTCATCAAGGAAGTCCGCACGATCACCGGGCTCGGCCTGAAGGAAGCCAAGGACTTGGTCGAAGCGGCGCCGAAGGCGGTCAAGGAAGCGGTCGGTAAGGACGAAGTGGCGAAGATCAAGAAGATGCTCGAAGACGCGGGCGCCACCGTGGAGGTCAAGTAACGCGGTCCGGACGCATCACAGACCGCACGAACGGGTCCGCCGGACCGTTCGTGCGTTTGAGCCGGGATTGGGTGGGAATCGCATGATTCCCGCCCGCATTCCCGTTTTCGGCGGAACGACCCGTGTGGACCACAATGGCTCATCGCGGGTTGGATTGACGGCACGGACACAGACACAGCTAAGGCAGGACAGGCCATGAACGCGATCAGCAGGTCGTTTACCGGGCGCAAGCGGATCCGAAAGAGCTTCGGACGCATCCCCGAAGTGGCGCCGATGCCAAATCTGATCGATGTGCAACGCTCCAGCTATGAAGCGTTCCTGCAGATGAATGTCCACCCGGACAACCGGACCCATACCGGCCTGCAGGAAGTGTTCAAATCGGTCTTTCCGATCGACGATTTCGCCGGTCGCGGCCGGTTGGAGTTCGTCTATTACGAACTCGAAGAACCCAAATACGATGTCGAGGAATGCATCCAGCGGGGCATGACCTATGCCGCGCCTCTGAAGGTCATCCTGCGACTGATCGTGTGGGACGTGGATGAGGATACCGGCGCCCGGTCGATCCGCGACATCAAGGAGCAGCCCGTCTACATGGGCGACATGCCCCTGATGACGGATAACGGCACGTTCATCATCAACGGCACGGAACGCGTCATCGTCAGCCAGATGCACCGGTCCCCCGGCGTGTTCTTCGACCATGACAAGGGCAAGACCCACAGCAGCGGCAAATACCTGTTCGCCGCGCGGGTGATCCCGTATCGCGGGTCGTGGCTCGACTTCGAATTCGACAGCAAGGACCTCGTTTACGTCCGCATCGACCGCAAGCGGAAGCTGCCGGTCACGACCTTGCTGTATGCGCTGGAAGGCGCCCATACGGCGACACTGCGCGCCGCGCGCGAAGCCAAGGGCGAAGTGGTCGAGCCCGGCGAGATCCGCGGCATGGATCAGGAAGAGATCCTGACCTATTTCTATGGCCAGGTCGTGTTCGACCGCACCGCCAAGGGCTGGGCCCGCCCGTTCGAGCCGGATGCGTTCCGCGGCGTCAAGCTGCTGGAACCATTGATCGACGCCGCGACCGGAGAGGTCGTCGCCGAGGCCGAAGCCAAACTGACCGCTCGCCAGGCGCGCCGTATCGCCGAAAACACCAAGGAAGTGCTGGTCGGACGCGCCGATCTGCTGGGCCGCTACGTCGCCGAGGATCTGGTCAACCTGGATACCGGTGAGATCTACGCCGAAGCCGGAGAGGAACTGGTCGAGGCCCGCCTTGCCGCGCTGGAAGACGCCGGCGTGACCACCCTGCCCACGCTCGCCGTCGATCAGTCGAATGGTCCGTGGATGCGCAACACCCTGACGGTGGACAAGAACAGCAATCGCGACGACGCGCTGATCGACATCTATCGTGTGATGCGCCCGGGCGAACCGCCGACGCCGGAAACCGCCGAGGCGCTGTTCCGCGGCCTGTTCTTCGACAACGATCGCTATGACCTGTCGGCGGTCGGGCGCGTGAAGATGAACATGCGCCTGAACTTCACCGATGTCGCCGATACGGTCCGCACCCTGCGCAAGGAAGACCTGCTGCGCACGGTGAAGACGCTGTGCGACCTGAAGGACGGGCGCGGGCAGATCGACGACATCGACAATCTCGGCAATCGCCGGGTGCGTTCGGTCGGCGAGCTGATGGAGAACCAGTACCGCATCGGCCTGTTGCGCATGGAACGGGCGATTCGCGAACGGATGGGCAGCGTCGATATCGACACCGTCATGCCGCACGATCTGATCAACGCCAAGCCGGCGGCGGCGGCGGTGCGGGAATTCTTCGGATCCTCCCAGCTCAGCCAGTTCATGGACCAGACCAACCCGCTCTCGGAAGTGACGCATAAGCGCCGCCTGTCCGCGCTCGGCCCGGGCGGTCTGACGCGGGAACGGGCCGGCTTCGAAGTGCGCGACGTGCACCCGACGCATTACGGCCGCATCTGCCCGATCGAAACGCCGGAAGGCCCGAATATCGGTCTGATCAACTCGCTGGCGACCTATGCCAAAGTCAACAAATACGGCTTCATCGAGACGCCGTACATGTTGGTCAAGGACGGCGTCGTGCAGAAGGGCGCGCAATACCTGTCCGCGATGCAGGAAGAACGCCTCGTGGTCGCTCAGGCCGACGCGCCGATGGACGCCGATGGCCGCTTCACGCAGGAACTGGTTTCTGTCCGCAAGCAGGGCGATTTCCGGCTGGTGAAGCCGGAAGACGTGACGGCGATCGACGTCTCGCCGAAGCAGTTGGTCTCGGTGGCCGCGGCGCTGATCCCGTTCCTGGAGAACGATGACGCCAACCGCGCGCTGATGGGCTCCAACATGCAGCGGCAGGCGGTGCCGCTGATCCGCGCCGATGCGCCGCTGGTCGGCACCGGCATGGAAGCCGCCGTGGCGCGCGACTCCGGGGCGACCATCGTGGCCCGCCGCCCGGGCATCGTCGATCAGATCGACGGCGCCCGCATCGTGGTGCGCGCGACGAACGAGGACGCGACGACCAAGGGCGTGGACATCTATCGTCTGCGCAAGTTCATGCGCTCGAACCAGTCCACCTGCATCAACCAGCTCCCGCTGGTGAAAGTGGGCGACCGCGTCGACGAAGGCGACATCATCGCCGACGGCCCGTCGACGGAACTCGGCGAGCTGGCCCTGGGCCGCAACGCGCTCGTCGCGTTCATGCCCTGGAATGGCTACAACTTCGAGGACTCGATCCTGATCAGTGAGCGCATCGCGCGCGATGACGTGTTCACCTCCATCCACATCGAGGAATTCGAGGTGATGGCGCGCGACACCAAGCTGGGCCAGGAGGAAATCACCCGCGACATTCCGAACGTTGGCGAAGAAGCACTGAAGAACCTCGACGAAGCCGGCATCGTCTATATCGGCGCGGAAGTGAATCCGGGCGACATCCTGGTCGGCAAGGTCACGCCGAAGGGCGAAAGCCCGATGACGCCCGAGGAAAAGCTGCTGCGCGCGATCTTCGGCGAGAAGGCATCGGACGTGCGCGACACCTCGCTGAAACTGCCGCCGGGTGTGACCGGCACGGTGGTGGATGTGCGCGTGTTCAGCCGCCGCGGCGTCGACAAGGACGAACGCGCGATGGCGATCGAGCG
>CAMBXJ010000202.1 GCA_945871455.1 Asaia bogorensis | reverse complement strand
CGCCAGGTGCCGGAGATGCGATAGCCGCCGTCAACCGGATGGGCGGAGACGGGATTTGGCCCGGGCCATCCCGGTCCCCAGGCCAGGATGCCGTCGCGCGGGCCGAACATGGTGCGCGCGACCGCCGGGTCCAGATAGGCCGCCGACATGGAACATCCGTTGCCCTGGCAGGTGACCCAGGCAACCGAGGCATCGATGCTGGCCAGGGCTTCCGTCACCTGGCAGAAAATCACCGGCGGCAATTCCATCCCACCCAGGAAGGACGGCTGCAGCATGCGGAAGAATCCGCCATCCTTCAAAGCGTCGGAAACGGCTGGCGTAAGTTCGCGACGGCGGTTGATCTCGGCGCCTTCCGCGGCGATCAGCGGGGCGAGGTCGCGGGCCCGTTGGATCTGTTCGTACGACTTGTTCGATGGGGCCGCGGTCATGGTGTCCTCGCGCACATGGCAGGACGGAATGATAGACCCGCGCGGGTCGGCGGGGAAATCCTCAGAGTCGTGCGATCCTGCCGCTTGCCTCAATCCGGCTCGGGCCGTCGCCCGGCGGCCACGGCGCTCAGCACCTCGATCTGGCGTGGCAGGCATCGGTCCAGGGAATAGCGGCTGAGCGCGGTCCATCGCGCCGCCTGGCGGACCTCGGCGACGGGCAGGCGCTGTTGGACGGCGTCCACCACCCGATCGGCGATCATGGCTGGGGAGAAGAAATCGACCAGGAAGCCGTTCTTGCCGTCCTCGATCACTTCCTGGACCGGCGGGGTGGCCGATCCGATCACGACGCATCCGGCGGCCATCGCTTCCAGCATCGACCATGAAAGGACGAAGGGCACGGTCAGATAGACATGCGCGGCAGAGACCCGCAGCAGACGTAGGTAGTCCGCATACGAGAGCCGGCCGAGGAAATGCACGCGCGCCGGATCGACGGTGACTTCCTCGCACATGACCTCTCGCCAGGTCCGGCCATCGCGTGGCGCCTTGCCATAGCTGACCTCATCGCCGCCGACCACAACGATCCGGGCATCGGGCAGCCTGCGCAGGATCTCGGGCAGGGACCGCATGAAGGAGGGGAATCCGCGATAGGGTTCCAGCCCTCGCGCGACATAGGTCACCACCGGATCGCCGGGTTGCAGGATGCGGCCATCGGGCAGGACGAACCGGGCCGCGGCATCGGGGCAGGCGGCGTTGGTGTCGATGCCGTCGAAGCGCACCGATATCTTGTCCTGGTAGGCCTGGGGGTGTTGCTGGCGTTGCCACGGGGTCGGGCTTATGCCCCAGTCGCAGTTTTCCAGCGCCAGCAGCAGGTGGGCGTTCCGTGTGCGGGTCACGCAATTGGCCGAGAGGTCCTGCTGGTCCTCCGGGTCGAAGTTCACGTCGGCGCCGTGCGTCCGGTAGTAGAATTCGCAATAATGCAGCAGCGGGACGTCGGGGAAGACTTCCTTTACATACAGCGACTCGCCCCAGCCGGGATGCGCCACGATCAGGTCGGGGCGGAAGCCGTTTGCGACCAGGGCGTTGCAGGATCGCGCCACTTGCAGGCCGTGCCGTACCGCCGTGTCGAGTGGCGTGAGGAACGGGTTCGCCGCCGGCAGGGCGCTGTCAGGCAGTTGGTAGGTCACCCGTCCGACCCCTGGGGGCGCGAAGTCCCGCCGCCGGCCGATGCAGACCACGCGATGCTGTGCGGCTGTCGCGAAATGGTGGATCAGGTGGCGGAACTGCCCGGGCATGTTCTGGTGGATAAAGAGGATGTTCACGCGCCTCTGCTATCATGGCGGCGGCCCTTCCGGCCACGGTCGCGCGGGTTCCATCGCCACGAGATCCCGGGAAAGGCGAACGAGATGGGATATCTCTCAATTTGGATTGGCCAGGCCGCAACTATTTTGATACAATTGAACACGTATCGCGAGATTGTCGCACGTATGGGGCGACGGATCGTTTGATCGATCGGTCGAGGGGGCGGGGATGTCTGACAGGAAGTCGCAAAGCAAGAAGGGCAAGGGTCCGGATCGTGACGACGACGACGGTTCCTGCAACTTCGACTCCGGGCACCATGGCTTTGACATGGGCCAGATTGCGTTCATCAGGCTGGTCGACGCGCTGATCGAACATCCCAAACCACGGGTGGTCGCCGCGGGCCGCGATGGCGCGACCAGCGCCTCCAGTGAGCTGTTCTGGACCTACACTCCGCGGGGTGGCCTGCACGTGGAAGCGCGGGCCGGGTTCCTGGACACGCAGACCGGAAACGGCGGCTTCAGCCTGGATGTGGAGCGCGACGGATCCTGGCGGTTGGACTTCGGCGGCTCGTCCAAGGTCATCGGCCGCGACGCGGACAGCCGGGAGTGCGATGACGGCCCCTCGGCGCCGCCTCCGCCGCCCGCCGACAACGGCTACACGTTGCTGCAGGTGCTGGATGCCAACGGCAACCCCACGGTCGCGGCCGCTTCGTACGGTCCACCGGCGCACCACATGACCGTCGATGGCGGGATCACCTGGGACACCATCCAGGGCGGTATCGGCGCCTATATGATCGGCGGCAGCGGCACCGCGGGAGGTGGGCAGGACGGCAAGGGGAACTGCGCGGTCTACACGCAATCGCCCGGCTCCATCCTCGTCGATATGGAGCATGGGGTTGGCTACGGCGCCAACGCGGAAAGCAACATTCTGGTCAATATCAATCAGGTGCGTGGTTCCCTGTTCAGCAACGTGCTGATCGGCGCCCATACCGGGTCGGACCTGAAAAGCGGCGGCGACAACAGCCTGTTGATTTCCACCGGCGGCGATGGGTTTGAGATGCGGCCGGACGGGCGGGGCAACGTGATGGTTTCCACCGCCGGAGACGATTGGATTTTGTTCGACCCCAGCAAGGGATGGAGCCTGGGTGATGACAATATCATGCTGGGGTTTGACGGCCGAGCGGGAGGGGATTTTCTGGATTTGACGTTGCTGACGAAGGTGGGGGGGCTGCTCGGCTCCAATTTCCACACGACGGCGGCGGCCGGTTACGATCCGGTGACCGGGCATGGCGATATCGACAACTATGTTCGTATCGTCGACAGCGTCGATGGCAGCCATGTGATGTTCAACGCCAGTGGCAATGTGGCGACCGCCGGCACGGAGATCCTGGCGCTCAAGTTCGCCCATGGGTTGGACGCGCAGACCTTGTTCGACAACGGCGGCATTCGGGCCTAATCGAACAGGCGACGGCACGGGGCGCCGGGGGCCGGCGTCCCGCCTGCGAAAGCAGCCACCTGCCCAATCCGCAAGCAATCATGAACGACCGGGTTAACCGCATGGAACCGGAACGATACCCCCGGAGTCCCGCATTGGTTCGTAACGAACCCCCCCCTTATCCGCGCCTGATCGGAACGGATTGCCCAAAGACCCGTACTTAAAGTGGAATCTTAAGAAGCCCGATAAGTCGTTTTATATCAGAGTCTAACAACCCAATCTGGATGTCGGATATGAGCTTTGGCGAAAAGCGCCAACAGCCAGTTTCGCGCCAAATTAACCATTCGGGGTTTTTGTTAACCGTTGCTCAAAACCCAGGCTGAACACCGCCAACCCGAGGGTTTCGACCTCAAAAACCCGCATTTTCCATCGGAATCCGCTTTTTACTTGCCTACGACACCGCGTCCGGCCTAGAACAAAAAGTAAACATTCAACTGACTCCCTTGTCCCAAGGATCCATGCGCCATCCCGCTGCCACCCGCTTCGAACGTCAAAATCGCACACGAGCGGTCGAAAGCGGCGCGATGAAACCCGGGGCAAGGCCGAATCTGAGGAGGCGCGTGTCTGATTCGGCCATAATAGGAATTACCGCCTCACGGCATTTGCGTTCGCCTTCAAACCCTCTGATAGTGCGGGGAGAACCAACGGAACACAGAAGCCGGAGAAGGGACGCCCATGACCTATCAGACCATCCAGGTGAAGCCCGTCACGCCGACGATCGGCGCCGAGATTTTCGGCATCGACCTTGGCAAGCCCTTGGGAAATCAGCAATTCCAGGAAGTGCATGACGCGCTGATGGCGCATCAGGTGCTGTTCTTTCGCGATCAGAAACTGACCCTGGACCAGCACAAGGCGTTCGGGCGGTTGTTCGGGGAATTGCACATCCATCCCAACACCAAGGGCCCCGAGGGTCATCCGGAGATTCTGCCGATCTATGCGGACGCCAACTCCAAGCGCGTCGCGGGGGAGCGGTGGCATTCGGACGTGTCGTGCGACCCGGAGCCGCCGATGGGCTCGATCCTGAACCTGAAGACCATTCCGGAAACCGGCGGCGATACGCTGTTTTGCAGCATGTATGCGGCCTATGACGCGCTGTCGGCGCCGATGAAGGTGTTTCTGTCGGGCCTGACCGCGATTCATGATGGCGGGCCGAACTATAGCCGTACCAACAAGCTGATCGGGGCGAATGAGACAAAGACCTTCCCTCGCGCCGAACATCCGCTGATCCGCACCCATCCCGTCACCGGCCGTCAGGCGATCTTCGTCAACCCGGTCTTTACGGTTGGCATCAAGGACCTGCCGGAAGCCGAGGGCAAAGCCATCCTCGAATTCCTCTATGAGCATTGCGGCCGTCCGCATTGGCAGGTGCGTTTCCGCTGGCAGCCGGACAGCGTCGCGTTCTGGGACAATCGCTGCGTCCAGCATATCGCGATGTGGGATTATTTCCCGCAGGTCCGTGCTGGCTTCCGCGTGACCGTCAAGGGCGACAAGCCGTTCCACCGCGCGAGCCATTAAGCAGCGCGTCTCAGCCGCCACCCGTCTGGGGATCAAGGGCGACTGACGAGAATTTTCCCCTCGGGGGGATGGATGTCACGCACTATATCGCGCGATGTCATCCGTTCCTGGCCCAATTCCACAATGGGAGGGCTAGGATTGTCTCGGTCGCGCGGATTTGTGCGTGCGGCTCGGTCCGCTCCGGGATCGGCCGCGGCGAGAGGCTGTTGCCGACCGTCCGCGATGACGGGGACCCCGGCGAGGTAGACCAACCGCCCGAACCATTGACCGATGCAATGCCTGCCCACCCGGCCCCTCGGCATCGCCGAGCGGGACCTGGTACATCGTGCTTCGGGGGCGGGGCGCTGGGTCAGGTCCCGCAATGATGGGATGGGGATGACATCGGTCAATCGTTGGGGCGGCTGGCATTCCGGGGGGGCGGTCGTAGCGCGCGCATCCTCGGCGTGCGGACCCACCTGACCCGGTTATCCCTTTATTCTGTTAGCCCTGGTATGATTCCACCATGAAGACCCTCACCCCCGCCGCCCGAAAGGACGATCGCCTGCTGCAGGCGACGGGGCTGATGGTCATCTATGTCGGCCTGATCGTCTATGTGAATGCCGCCGGCAAGGTGATGGCCGAATCGTTCCATCCGTTCGAGGTCACCCTGTTCCGCCACGGCATCGCGTTCCTGTGGATGCTGCTGCTGTTCGCACCCCGCCATTGACCGCGGATCCTGGTGCCGAAACGCCCCGGCATCCAGATCCTGCGCGGGTTGTTCGGCATTTTCTCCTCCCTGGCCTATTTCACCGGCCTGACCCAACTCTCGCTCGCCACCGCCGCGGCAATCAGCTTCAGCACGCCGCTGATCGTCGCCGCTCTTTCCGGCCCGTTGCTGGGCGAGAGAGTGGGGCTGCACCGTTGGGCCGCGATCATGACCGGTTTCCTCGGCACCTTGATCATCATCCGCCCCGGTGGGGCCAGTATCGACCAATGGGGCGCGATTCTGCTGATTGTCAGCGCCGTCTGTTCGGCGATGTATCAGCTCATGACCCGCCGGCTCGCCGGGCAGGACCATGCCGAGACCACGAATATCTGGTCCGGGTTTGTCGGGTCCTGCGTCGTGTTGGTCATGGTGCCGTTCTTTTTCACGATGCCCGATCGCTGGGAACACTGGGCGGTGTTTCTGTCCATGGGCATGATCGGGGGCAGCGCGCATTACCTGCTGACCAAGGCGTTCGAGCGCGGCCCCGCCGCTCTCCTCTCCCCCTTCAATTACCTCCAACTGCTCGGCGCCACGTTGACCGGATATGTCCTCTATCAGAACCTGCCGGACGGCTGGACCTGGGTGGGTGCCAGCGTGATCGTCGGCGCCGGTCTCTATATCGCGCGCCGGGAGAACCGCCAGCGCGCCAGTCTTCTCAACCCGGCCCTATCGAGGCCCCAATCGAGGCAGCAATAACATGGCCAAGGCCTTTTCCGGTATCCGCGTCGTCGATTTCTCTCAGGTTTTCGCAGGCCCGTTCTGCACCCACCAGCTCGCGTCGCTGGGTGCCGACGTGATCAAGATCGAGGAACCCAGGCTGGGCGATCAGGCCCGTAGCATCGCGGCCGACAACGATCTGGGCCGGCTGGGCATGTCGCCCTTCTTTCTGGCGATGAACGCCAACAAGCGGTCCATGACCTTGGATCTTAAACATCCGAAGGCGAAGGAAATCCTGACCAAACTGATCGCCGGCGCCGATGTCGTGGTGCAGAATTTCCGCGGCGGCGTGCTGGAACGCCTGGGCTTCGGTTACGAGGCGGTGCGGGCGATCCGGCCGGATATCGTGTATTGCTCGATATCGGGCTATGGCCAGGAAGGCCCCTATGCCAGCGCACCGGCCTATGACGGCGCCATCCAGGCGGTGTCCGGCATGATGGCGGTCACGGGTCATCCTTCGACCGGCCCGACCCGGGTGGGATTCACCGTGGTGGACCTGGGCACCGCCATCATGGCGGCCTTCGCCGTATCCAGCGCGCTGTACCGGCGTGCCACGACCGGGGAGGGGCAGAATATCGACGTGTCCATGCTGGATACGTCGCTGGCGCTGATGGCGCCGCTGCTGAGTTCCTATCTGAACCTGGGCGAGGAGCCGCAATTGATCGGCAACAGCTCTCCCGCGCAGGCGCCCACCGCCGATGCGTTTCCGGTGGCCGGCGGCGGCATGATCCTGATGAGCGCGATCACCGACAAGCAGTTCGCCGCGATCTGCCAGGCGATCGGCCAGCCTGGGCTGTCGGCGGACCCGCGTTTCGACACCGGCAGCAACCGCCGAACCAACGGGGCCGCGTTGCGCAATATCCTGATCGAGGCGTTTGCCACCGACGATGCAACCGGGTGGGAGAAGCGTCTCGGCGCCCTGGGCGTGCCGGCTTCCGCCATCCTGAGCGTGGCGCAAGCCGTCGCCCACCCGCAGCTCGCGCTGCGCAACATCATGGCGAAACTGCCCGGCCAAGGTGGGATCGAGCGCGATATCACCCTGTTCGCCTCGGGCTTCATGGCCGGCGCGGACAGCCCGTCGGTGGTGTCGTTTCCCCCGACCAAGGGCCAGCACACCGATGAGGTGCTGGGTGAGTTGGGCTATCAGGCAGGTGATATCGCGGCGTTGCGGGCGGATGGCGCGCTTTAGTCACGACTGGAGCAGTCGGCCACTGGAGAAAATACTCCCCCTCTCCTTGCGGGCTTGGGCCGCGAAGCGGACCAAGGTTGGGGGGAGGGAATTCTCGGCATATTCGTGCGCCATCACCCCTCCCCCAACCTTGGTCCGCTTCGCGGCCCAAGCCCGCAAGGGGAGGGGGAGATTTTTCTCCAATGCCGAGATGTGCGACTACCGCGAGGCCGAAGTCAGGAGACCTCTCCCACGCCCCAGACCG
>CAMBXJ010000201.1 GCA_945871455.1 Asaia bogorensis | reverse complement strand
TCTACCAACCGCCATACCCAATGACCTGCGGCTGGCCGCTGTCATTGCGAGCGCGGCGAAGCAATCCAAGGGCCTGGCACGATCGATCTGTTGGATGCCCTGGATTGCTTCGCGACGCTCGCGATGACAGCTTCCGTTGTCGCCATGGGACACTGGTCCGGTCGGTTGGCATTACTTCGTCTGGTCGATCGACGGGGTTGGTCGCCCGGAACCTCGTGAACGCAAGATTGTTCGGCGCCGTGGGCATGGACAGCGACAAGGGCAACCTTGTTGCAGGGTCCATAGCCGCGCCCGACAGAAAGACCGCCCATGTCCGCCTGGTTTTGGAACAGGTTCGCATGCCGGGAAACGGCCCGATCCCGCCTTACCCCGGCAACACATCCCGCAAAAGCTCGGGCACCGGCCCCCCGCTCGCCCAATCCAGCAGTTCCACCGTATGCACCACCGGCATCCCATGGCCCGACAACTGCGTGATGCAGCCGATATTCCCCGCGGCGATCAAATCCGGCTGCGTCCTGCGCAAATTGCCCAGCTTGCGATCGCGCAACCGCCCGGCGATTTCCGGTTGCAGCAGGTTATACGTGCCCGCCGACCCGCAGCAGATATGAGGTTCGGCCGGCTCCCGCACCCGGAACCCGGCACGCGCCAGCAACGTCTTCGGCTCCGCGGTCACCCGTTGACCATGTTGCAGGCTGCACGCCGAATGATACGCCACCGTCAGATCGCCCGGTGACCGCGTGGGCGCATAGCCGAACCGGGTCAGGAACTCGGTGATGTCCATGGCCAACCCGGCAACCCGCTCCGCCTGGGCGCGCAAGGCCGGTTCGGCCTCCCGGAACATGAACCCGTAATCCTTCACCGTGGTGCCGCAGCCTGACGCGTTGATGATGATTGCATCCAGGGGCGCATCCAGTCCGTCCCCCTCCCGACTCCATGCCTCTATATTGGTGTGGGCGAAGGACATCGCGGCATCGTGCTGGCCGATATGGTGGTTCAGCGCGCCGCAGCAGCCGGCCCCCTGGGACACCACGACCTCCATCCCCATGCGGGTCAGCAGCCGGATGGTGGCCTCGTTGATCTGCGGTGCGATCACCTTCTGCGCGCACCCGGTCAGCAGGGCGACCCGCCCGCGGCGCACCCCAACCGCTTTATGCACGCCAGGCGTTTCCGTCGCGCTGGGGGACGGGATCCGGGTCGGCGCCAACGACAGCATCGCGCGCAACCGCTTGGCCAGCATCGACTGGCCCGGGATCAGCCCCGCCAGAGGGGCGGCCACCCGCGCGCCGATCAACCCCAGCCGGAACAGGTTCGGCCGAGGCAGCAACCATCCCAGCAGCCCCCGCAACAACCGTTCGGCGAGCGGCCGCCGGTAGGTCTGCTCGATATAGGCGCGGGCGTGATCGACCAGGTGCATGTAGTTCACGCCGGATGGACAGGTGGTCATGCACGACAGGCAGGACAGGCAGCGATCGACATGCCGCACCACCTCCCGCGTGGCCGGCCGCCCGGTTTCCAGCATGTCCGTGATCAGGTAGATGCGCCCGCGCGGGCTGTCGAGTTCGTCGCCCAGCAGCAGAAATGTCGGACAGGTCGCGGTGCAGAAACCGCAATGCACGCAGGTTCGCAGCACCTGGTTGGACGACGCGATATCCGGGTCCCGAAGCTGTTCGGCGGTGAAATTGGTTTGCATGGTGGCTTACAGACCCGCGTAAAGGCGACCGGGGTTAAGGATGCCGGCCGGGTCCAGCGCCGCTTTCAGCCGCCGCGTGATGGCGGCCAGCGGCGCGGCTTCGTCCGGGATGACACGCACGGCGGTCCGCAAACTGTCGGGCGCCCGCATCAGGGTCCAGGTGCCGCCGGACCGCCGAGCGGCAAGCTCGACCGCGGCGTGGGTTGCGGTGTCGGCCGGACCGGTCAACCAGACCAACCCGCCGCCCCAATCGAGGAACCCGTCCAATCCCGTCGCCCGCAGCACATCGGCGCCGGCGGAGGGTCGGACGGACACGCGCCAGACGGCATCGCCCGGGATGACCAGCAGCGGGCGCGCATCGCGGACGGCGCGCCAGACCGCGCGGGACGTGGCGTCGTCCAGGATCTCGGCGCCCGGATGCTTCAGTTCGCCGCGGAGCTTTTCGGTGCGGTAGGTGACGGAGGCAAGAAAATCCTCGATCCGGATCAGCGCCACGGCGCCATGCAGCCCGGCTCGTTCCGCCCCCGCGGCGGGCAGCCACGCCGCCCCGGACACGCCATACGGAGAGCCCAGCGCGGCCGACAGCAATGGAATCGCCGCGGCCGGGTCGGCAACCGGCAGGACGAGGGTGCCGGTGGCTTCCGGGGCGGGCAGGACCTTCAACGTGACCTCGGTGATGATCCCCAGGGTGCCGTGGCTGCCGGTGAACAGCTTGCACAGGTCCAGCCCGGTGACATTCTTCAGAACCCGGCCGCCGGAATGGATGACCTCGCCCCTGCCGGTCACGGCGCGGATGCCCATCACGTGATCGCGCGTGGCGCCCCAGGCAACCCGGCGCGGTCCGGACAGATTGGTGGCGACGATTCCTCCGATCGTCTGCGCCTGGTCGGTCGGTCCCAGAATCGCGGACAGGTCCGGTGGTTCGGCGATCAGATGCTGGCCCTGTTCGGCGAGTGCCCGCTCGATCTCCGCCAAGGTTGTCCCGGCAGCGGCGGAAATGATCAGTTCCTTCGGAGCATACAGGCTGATCCCCGCATAAGCCGCCGTGGACACCACCCGCTCGGCCTGTACCGGGCGGAGCATGCCGGATTTGGTGCCGTTGCCCCGCACCAGAACAGGCTCGCGGGCCGCGGCGGCTTCGGCGACCCGCGCCGCCATGGCGGCCTCCGCGGGGCTGGGATCGGGGTGGTGGGGTTCGGTGTCCATGCGGGGCGCATTGTGCCGGGTCGTGGCGCCGGTTGGTAGTGGGGGCGCCGGATGTGTCTTCCCCGATGGCGGGCGCCCGATATGTCGTGCCCGATGTGTCACCGTGCGGGGGGCTGGTTCGGCTTCCCCCGCAACGGACACCCACCGAATGCGACCCACCGCATGCGCCCCCCCGCATGCGATGATAAATGCCCACCGGCCGAAACAGTGACCCATGGGCGTCCCCTCACCGTCATTGGCCGACTTGATCCGCCAACCCGCCCCTGCCGTCGAAGCGCGGGTTACCGTGTCAAACCCGGCAGGGGCGGCGGGGGGCGAGAGCAGGCGCCGCATCGGTCATTGTGTCCGCCGGTTGGATTAACGGTTCACGACTCGGGCCATGTGGGGTGTAGTGTCGGTATGAACTCGACTCGCACCCTGTCTCGACCCGACCCGCTATTGGCGCGCTACGCGGCGTTGCCAACCGACCGCAAGCAGCTTTTGCGACTGAAAGCCCTGATCTACTTCCCGACTGGAAAGCCCGAGTTTTTCGAATGTGTGACACGCGCCAGGTTGCGTGGGCCTGACGGCAAGGCGTGGGCCGTGCGGACCCTGAATGGCGTGATCGACGAGCTGCAACGCCAAGGCTTGCTGGACAACACGCAGGCCTGCGCGCCGGCATTGCGCCACGCGGTGGCGCTCGACGCCATGGAGTTGGAGGACGCGCCGGTCTTGTTCGCCGCGGTCCGCGCGTCCTTCCCGGTGATCGGGCAGGCCGGGCACTACCATTTCCGTGCGGTCGGCGATCGCGACATGCTGCACCGCGTGATCCGGCTGGCGATCTACGACAACGACGTGGACGCCTTCGCCGCCGCCATGGATCGTTACCGAAAGGACTGGGCGCCGCGTCACCCGGGGCTATTCCTGGCCATGGCCTTTGCCGACATCGTGGTCGAACCCGCGTGGCTGGAAAGCCGCCAACCACCGATCCTGGCCGCCGTGTTGGACGCCAAACTGCTGGCGTTCGGCACGGAGGGCGTTCCCAGCCCCGATCTGCCGGCGCTCATTGCCCAGTGTCGTCCGCGGCTCGACGACGATGCGTTCGGCCATTTGCGGCATGTGGTGCTGCGATACGACCTGCTGTCGGGCCATCTGGATGACGTCAGGCAGACCATGACCGGTCTCGATAAGGACGATGCCGCCACGCTTTTCGCGCTGGAAGGCTCCATCGCCTTCCTCGAAGGGCGCAACGACGCGGCGCTGGCGCGGTTCCGGGATGCGTTGAAGGCGCATCGCAAGGACATGGGCCGGCGCAAGGTGTTTCTGGACGGGGAGTACGGCCTGTTCTTCCTGCTGGCCATGCTGCGGGCCAACGATCCCAAGCTGCATGCCGAAATTCAAACCAGTATCGATACCATGCGCTCGGACAGCGAGCCTTTCGCGCATGAACGTGGGTTTCTGGCGGTTCAGGCGCTGCTCTGGCTGGTTCAGGGTCTGGAGGCGAAAGCGCGCCTGCTGTTGGAACGGCTGAGCGCGATCAGGCCACCCGAACCGTTGTCGGCGGCCTGTCTGGCCCTGGCCGAACATGCGGTGGATGTGGAACTCAGCCGCGACGGTGACGACGATCTGGCGGAGCGCTTCGAGTATCTGCGGGACATGCTGCCGATGATCGCGCGGATCTACGCCGAGATTTTGACCCAGGTGGCGGCGCGACCGGCCCCCTATCGCGACTGGCTCGACGCGCAAGGGGCCAGCCCGGTCGTCCGCTTTACCGAGATCGTGCAGACACGCCAATCGTGGGAAAGGGCGCTGGAAAGTCTGGACGCGTTCCTGGATGCCGGTGCGCCGAAGACCGAAGCCGCCAAGGCGCCTCGCAAGGCCAAACGCCTGGTCTGGTTCGTCAACCCGGACACGCGGGAGATCGACATCGCGGAGCAGTCGACCAAGGGCAAGGACGGCTGGACGGACGGGCGCGGTGTATCGATGAAGCGCCTGCAGGAGCAGGACCCGCGGCTGGATTATCTGACCGACCACGATAGGCGGGCGCTGCGCACGATCCGCAAGGATGGCGGCACCGGCTGGTACAACCCGGAGGTCTATCACTTCGACCATGCCCGCACCCTGGCGGCCCTGGTCGGCCACCCCGCGCTGTTCGACGCGCGCCAGCGATCGCAACCGCTGGACCTGGTGTCCTATCCGCTGGAACTGGTCGTTTCCGAACATCGCGACGGCTATCGCATCGCGCTGTCGCATTCGGCGGAACAGCCGTCCGTCTTCCTGGAACCGGAAACGCCGACCCGCTATCGCGTGGTGGAGTTTCCCCAAAAACTGCTGGCGGTGCAGGAAATCCTCGGCCGCGAGGGCCTTATCGTGCCGAAAACCGCGCGTGACCAGGTCGTTGCCATGGTGCGACGCAACAGCCCCACCTTGCCGATCCGTGCCGAAATCGCCGAAGTCGAGCTTCCGGGTCAGGAAGGCCAGTCCGCCCCGGTGGTTCAGTTGGTGCCGTATGAGCAGGGGCTGACCCTGACCTTGCTGGTGCGTCCCTTCGGCGCCGACGGTCCGGCCTATGTCGCGGGCCTCGGCGGTCGGTCGGTGCTGGCGGCGATCGGCGGCCAGCAGATGCGGGCCAACCGTGATCTGCCGCGCGAACTGGCCGAACGGACGGCGCTGATCGAGGCCTGTCCGACCCTGCGCGATCGTTGCGGTACCGAACAGCATGAACTGGTCGTCGAAGATCCGGAAGGCTGCCTGGAACTGCTGCTGGAACTGCGCGCCCATACCGGCCCGGTTACGGTGGAATGGCCGGAAGGGCGCAGCATGCGGGTCAGCCCGGTCACCGCCGGCAGTCTGAAGATGCGGGTCGGGCAGGATCGCGACTGGTTCAATGTGGAGGGTTCGGCCACCCTGGATGACGACCAGGTGCTGGAAATGCGCTTCCTGCTGGAGCGACTGGACAAGGCTCAGGGCCGCTTCGTGCCGCTGGGGGATGGGCGCTTCGTGGCGCTGACCCGGCAGTTGCAGGCGCAGTTGCAGCGTCTTGCGGCGGTGTCGGAGCCGCATCGCACCGGGCGGCGGGTGCATGCGTTGGGCGCGCCGGCGCTGGACGCGGTGTTGGAGGATGCCGGAGAGGTCAAGACCGACGCGGCCTGGAAAAAGCACGTCGCGCGCATCAAGGGCGCCGAAAACTGGACCCCGGTGCTGCCGTCCACCTTGCAGGCCGAGTTGCGGGATTATCAGGTGGAGGGCTTCGTCTGGCTGTCGCGCCTGGCTCGCTGGGGCGCGGGGGCCTGCCTGGCCGACGATATGGGGCTGGGCAAGACGGTGCAGGCCATCGCGGTCATGCTGGACCGGGCCGCGGAGGGGCCAATCCTGGTGGTGGCGCCGACGTCGGTGTGTCCGAACTGGGAGGCGGAGATCGCTCGTTTCGCGCCAACATTGACCACGCATCGGTTGGCGTCGGTGGCCGATCGTGCGGCGCTGATCGCCGGGCTGGGGCCGCGCGACGTGCTGGTGTGCAGCTATGGGTTGCTGCACCAGGCGGGGGAGGCGCTGTCGAGCCGGGCGTGGCAGATGGCGGTGCTGGACGAGGCGCAAGCCATCAAGAACGCCGAAACCCAGCGGGCGCGCGCGACTCAGAACTTGCAGGCCGGGTTCCGGCTGGCGCTGACCGGCACGCCGATCGAAAACTACCTCGATGAGCTTTGGAGTCTGTTCAGTTTCGTCAATCCTGGGGTTCTGGGGTCTCGGGAAGGGTTCCAGAAGCGCTTTGCCCGCCCGATCGAGCGCGATCGCGATCCGCATGCGCGCCAGGCGTTGCGGGCGCTGATCCGCCCGTTCCTGTTGCGCCGGACCAAGGCCGCGGTGTTGAGCGAGTTGCCGCCGCGCACCGAGCAGACCTTGACCATCGAGATGGGGGAGGCGGAGAACGCCTTTTACGAGGCACTGCGCCAGCGGTCGCTGGAACGGATCGCGGCATCGGACGCGCCGGAGGGGCGGCGGAAAATCCAGATCCTGGCGGAGATCACCCGGCTGCGGCGGGCATGCTGCAATCCGGCGCTGATCGATGCCGCGGCGGGCGTGCCCAGCGGGAAGCTGGGGGCGTTCATGGATCTGGTGGAGGAGTTGATCCGCAATCGTCACAAGGCCCTGGTGTTCAGCCAGTTCGTCGGCCATTTGGAGTTGGTGCGGGCCGCCCTGGATGCTCGCGGGATACGTTATGAATATCTGGATGGCGGCACGCCGTCGGCGGAGCGGGAAAAGCGGGTGGCGGCATTCCAGGCCGGCGGGGCGGAGCTGTTTCTGATCAGCCTGCGCGCGGGGGGCACCGGGTTGAACCTGACGGCGGCGGATTATGTGGTGCATCTGGATCCGTGGTGGAATCCGGCGGTCGAGGATCAGGCATCGGATCGCGCACACCGGATCGGGCAGGAGCGGCCGGTGACGGTGTATCGGCTGATCATGCGCGACAGTATCGAGGAGCGGATACTGGCGTTGCACCGGGACAAGCGGGATCTGGCTTCGGAGTTGCTGGATGGGACGGAGACGGCGGCGCGGTTGAGCGAGGAGGAGTTGCTGGATTTGATCCGGGGGTGAGGGCGGGGCTCCGCCCCGGACCCCGCCAGGGGCTTTGCCCCTGGACCCCACCACAGGCAGCGCCTTTGGAATGCGATTCTTTTGGTGGGTTTGAGGATACGGCCCTACCCGGACGGTGATAGGTCCGTGTAGGGCCGTATCCTCAAACCCACCAAAAGAATCGCATTCCAAAGGCCGCGGCTGTGGTGGGGTCCAGGGGCAAAGCCCCTGATCGGGGTCCGGGGCGGCA
>CAMBXJ010000200.1 GCA_945871455.1 Asaia bogorensis | reverse complement strand
GGTCATGCGACGGGTCTCGATAGCGTTCTGCTTGAAGACCCGCACGGCTTCCACCATCGTGCCGATCTCATCACGGCGGGTATCTTCTGGCACCGACACTTCCAGATCGCCTCTGGACAGCGCCTCCATCACATGCGTGACCGCCAGGATCGGGCGCGTGATGCCTCGGCTGATGATCCAGCAGAGACCGGCCACCAGGACAGCGACGATACTCAACGATACCAGGACCACCAACCGTATTGTGTCCTTCGTTGCATCGCCCGCCTTACGTGCGGCTGTCGCCTGGTTACTAGAGTAATCCTCTAACTGAACCAGGCGGGGTTCGAGCTCGGCGTACACGGCGCTCAGCGTCTTGAGCATGGCCCGTTCAGCGAGTGTCCCCGCCATAAATCGGGAAAACGAGTCCTGATAGGCCGTCATCCTGGCCATCAGGTCGCTCTTGACATCCGCTGGCACCGCGCCTGCATCAAGCGCCGCGACGAACTCGGGCAGCCGGGCTTTGATGTCGGCGCCATATTTCGGATCGAGTCGCGCCATGAAATCCTTTTCGTGCCGCCGCATCATCAGCATCGCGACCTGGGCTTCTGCGTTGCGAATGGTTCTCAGCGTTGTTTCAACCGCGTGGACGCTCTTGCGCAGTTCCCCTAACAGGCCCTTGTTTTCATCCAGTCCGGTCGTCCGCGCCTCTGCCACCACCGCCTGGAACGCTGCCGCATAGCGGCCGATGTCGGACTTGATCTGTTCGAGCATCGCCAACGTCGAGGGTTGATCCGCCATATGCGCCGCAAGTTCGCCGATCACCTTGTTGATGGCGGTCATGGACGCCGCGTGGCGCGTGAGCGATGTCTCGTCGCGGCGAATCTGGAAGTCCTTTTCGTGCCTGCGGGCCTGCAAAAGAGCGCTTTGCAGGTCATTGCCCAGATCACGAGCATCCCGCGCGGTCGCAACCATCGCATCGCTGCGGTCGACCAGGACAGTTCCCCACCAATTGATGCCACTGATCAGAAGCAAGCCCGCGATTCCGATGAGGCCCAACAACGCGATCTGGCAACTAATGCGGCAACGCGCCAGCAACCTACCCATGGTGGTCCCCGAATATGATCTGGATTCCATATCCCATGCCCGGGTAAAATTTTGATTAAGCGCGTGCCGGAGTATATCCATCATCTCTCTGGCGCGGATGGCTGCTATCTGGGTAGTTCTAATCCGATCAGCGGCGGCCCGGGCGCTGCTCCATGGATGTCAATATTCTCGCTGTTCCAAGGTACCAGTGCGAATAGCACTACCGCGCGGCTGCCGTTGCGGAACCGCCAAACTACCCACCAGCCCCTACCGAAACCGTCCCGCCGTATAGGGTCCCACCGGAATCAAGGTCGCCTGCCCGGCCACAATCTGCGCCACCACCCGTCCTGTCAGGGCCCCGGCGGTCAATCCGACATGCCCGTGCCCAAACGCATGAACCACATCCGCGCAACCGGACGCTGGACCCAGGCAAGGCAGCCCATCCGGTGTCGACGGACGGTGTCCCATCCACACCTTCACCTGATCTGGCTGAATGGACGCCGATAAGCCGGGATAGACCTGGCGCGCGAACGCCAGCAGAACCTCGGCGCGCTTCCAGTTGGGAGCCGCCTCCAGCCCCGCCAATTCCACCTGCCCCGCGATCCTCAACCCCGCCGGAGTCATCGCAAACGCCATTTTCCCATCGCTTGGCATCATCGGATAGCGCGGGTCGATCCCCGGATCGCGGATCACGGCATGATAGCCACGCTCGGTTTCCAGTGGCACCGCATCACCGGCCGCGGCGGCCAAAGCGCCGGATCTGGCGCCTGCCGCGATCACGGCCTTGTCGCAGACGATCTCCCCATCCTCGGTTTCGACCGCGCGCAACCGGCGCGCGTCGATCCGGAATCCGGTGGCACGAGAGCGACGCAGTTCGGCACCGAGGGAGACCGCGTGGCTGACGAGGGCAGCGACATAGGTGCCCGGATCGCGGCACTGGCCGTTTTCTTCGACCAACACGGCAAATTTGTAGCGCCGATCCAGCGTCGGTTCGCGCTGGCGCAGTTCGTCCTCATCCAGTTCCAGCCAAGTTGTGCCCGTTTCGCGCCGCAGTCGCCAGGATAGGGATTCAGCCGCAAACGCCGCGCGATCGGGGAACGCGAACATCACGCCCTGGCGTGCGATCAGGTGGCCGACACCGGCTTCCTCGGCCAGTTTGCGGTGATAAGCGGGTGCGTCCGCCAAGAGCGGTGCCAGAGCGTGGGCGGTGGCAGCGACCTTTGCCTCGGTCGCACCGGCGCTGATGAAGCGACGCAGCCACGGCAGCAACTTCGGCAGATAACGCCAACGGATGGTCAACGGCCCCAGGGGGTCGGCGAGATAACCAGGGACCTTCTTCCACAGACCGGGGGACGACATCGGTATGACCGAGCTTGGGTTCAGCAGGGTGCCGTTGCCGTAGCTGGCTGCCTGCTCACCGCCGGGTTCGCCCGGTTCGACGATGGTGACCTGGTGGCCGCCACGCAGCAACTCGATGGCGGAGGCCGCGCCGACGATCCCGGCACCGATGATCACGACATGGTGTGGCATGGTTCCTCATTCTGCGTTTCCGGGGTTGTTGCCCGGCTGCGTGACCGGTTCCTGATCGGCCGATCACTGGCATGATGGTCCCCGATCACCGCCAGCAGGACCGCAACCAGCCCGAGCAAACCAAGCGATAATCGTCGTGCCATCACACACCCCATTTGCCGGTTCAACCCTGGTCATCCCCTCCGCACGATTAGGTCACCGCCCGAACAGCGCACGGGTCGGCCTGGCCTTGTTCCCGTCAAGTCATCCGAACTGGAGGGAATTGGCTCCGTCGCCTTTGATCGATTTGTGACTGTGGCCACCGCGGGCGCGGTTTGGCAAGGATCGTGCTGGATACGCGGATGTCCCATGGGCACGCCGATCCCGGAGGTTCGACCGGTCCGTTCGGCCGATCAGGGCGCGCTTTCCTGCGCGCCGAATTGTGCGCCCAGGAATGCGATCAGTGCCCGAACCTTCGGCGCCACCGCGCGATGGGCCGGGCAGACGATGTCCAGGGTTGCCGGAGCCTGATGGTAGTCCGGCAGGATCCGCACCAGACGCCCGATCTCGATGTCTTCCTCGACGAGAAAGGCGGGGGCCAGCAGGATACCCGCGCCGGCGCGGGCCGCGCCGCGCCGCAGCAGGCCATTGTCGGTCTTCAGATGGCCGGTCACCGATACCTCCATGCCGCCGCGGGCGTTGGCAAACCGCCAGATATCGCCGGGGTGACGCGTATCGGTCAGGCAGGTGTGTCGCGCCAGATCGGCGGGGACCAGCGGCGTCCCGTGGGTCGCAAGATAGGACGGCGCGGCGCAGACCATGAACTCCATCGTGGCGAGCGACTCCACGACATGCCCGGGTTGAAGCGGCGGATCGTCGCCCTGGTGACCAATGCGGATGGCCAGGTCGAAACCTTCCTCGATGACGTCGACGGGACGGTCGCTGAGGACGACGGTCAGCGACAGTTCGGTATGCTGCTGCATAAAGGCCACCACGAGAGCGCCCAGGCGGGTGCTGCCGAACGCGACGGGCGCGCTGACCCGCAGCGCACCGCGCAGCCTGGCGTCGGGTTTGCCAGCCTGCCGAGCGGCTTCCATGTCCTCCAGGATGCGGATGCACTGGGCATAAAAATTTTCGCCTGCCGCGGTCGGACTGACGCGGCGCGTGGTCCGATGCAACAGACGGGTGCCGATCCAGGATTCCAGCATCTGGACATGCTTGCTCGCCGTGGCTTGGGAAATTCCCAGGTCGCGGGCGGCGGCGGAGAAGCTGCGTGTCGCGACCACGCGCGCGAACACGGTCATGCTGGTCAGACGGTCCACGGAGCCCCTTTTGCTGTGGCCGCGTTGCCGGATACCGACGGCAGGACGGAATGATCATCCGTTGCCGGAAAAATTCAAGGACAGAGTCTGTGACACTGATTTATAACCTCGGGATCACCGTGTCCCTCGGGCGCCAGGGTGGTCGCGGATACAGTCGCCGTGGGGGTTTTTGGCCGTCCGGCCGTCCCAAACGCCCGTAGACCGCGCCAAGCCGGTTAGTAGCGCTGTTGGCCCGGACAGCGGGCCTGATTCAGGCTCATCGCCTGCGTCAACCCGTGTTGGGCGTCAATCGCATCCAGGCCGGGATCGTTGCCGTCAGTGTCGCGCCGCCGCAGGCTAGCAGATCGTCCATGGCATCCATCCGCACCAGGGCCAGCCCGGACTGGTCCAGGCCGGACCGCATGGTGCCAACGTCCTGGTCGTTGCGCAGGATCGGCGTGCCGGGGGCGGGCAGGGGCCCACGCACGGATACCGGAACCAGACGCCGCTTGACCAATCCGCGGTACTTGGTGCGCGCGGTCAGCTCCTGACCCATATAACATCCCTTGGTCCAGGAAATGCCGCCCAGTTCGTCGAACCCGGCTTCCAGAAGGATCGATTTCTCGGCCTCCATGTCGCGGGATCCCTCGGGCAGGCCCAACGCGATACGGTGGCGATCCCAGTCGGTTTCGAACGCCGTCGTCGGCAGTGGCCCGTCCGAGATCAGCCGCCAGCCGGCGGCCGGCAGCCTCGGGTCGCGTGACATGATCGTCGTTGTCCCTGGTTGTCCGTCCCAGGCGACATGCACGTGCAGTTCGTCGGCGGCGCGCAGCGTCACTTTCGACCGCAGACGAAAGCGGGTCAGCCGTTGGATCAGCATGGGCACCTGATCCCGCTCGCAATCCAGCAACAGGCGTTCGCCGTCGGAAAAAACGAAGAAATCGGCCAGCCATTTGCCTTGTGGCGTCAGCAGCGCGGCCCATACGGCCTGCCCGCGTTCGGCCAGCGCGACGTCGTTGGACACAAGACCCTGGAGGAAGGCCACCCGGTCCTGCCCGTCCACGGAAATTACGCCCCTTCCGGGCAATGCCGCTAATTTTGCCATAGTCGGAAGGTAGGGGCTGCGCGATCCTGTGCAAGGCATGGGCGCCAAACGGAACGGCACCATCAGAAGCAACGGCAAAGCGCGCGACGTGGTATGTGGCGCAAGGAATGGGTAGCCGAATCGATTCATGAAAATCGCGCATATCATGGCGGGTGCCACCACCGGCGGTGCCGAATTATTCTATGAGCGGCTGACGATCGCCATGGGCCTGGGCGGAGACGACGTGCTGCCCGTGATTCGCCGCGACCCGGGGCGAGCGCAGAGGTTGCGGGCGGGTGGACTGGCCCCGCGGGAATTCGGCTTCGGCGGCCCGCTGGACGTTCTGACAAGGCCGCGCCTGACCGCGGAATTGCGCCGGTTCGCGCCCCGGGTGGCGGTGGCATGGATGAACCGTGCGGCCCGATTCACGCCGATTGGGGACTGGGTGCTGGCGGGCCGGTTGGGTGGGTTCTACGACCTGTCGTATTATCGACTCTGCGATCATCTGATCGGCAACACGCGAGGCATCGTCGATTGGATCGTCGGCCAAGGCTGGCCCGCGGAACGAGCGCATTATCTGTCCAATTTCGTGCCTGACATGGCAGGGGCGGCCCCGGCGGTGCTGGACGTACCCGCGGGCGCACCGATCGTGCTCGCCCTGGGCCGGCTGCACCGCAACAAGGCCTTCGACGTGCTGATCCGCGCGCTGCCGAACCTGCCGAGAGCCCATGCGGTTATCGCCGGGGACGGGCCGGAGCGCTCCGCGTTGTTGGACCTGGCGCGCAGCGAACATGTCGCCGATCGGGTGCATCTCCTGGGCTGGAGACAGGACACGGCAGCGCTGCTCGCCGCGTCCGACGTCCTCGTCTGCCCGTCCCGCCATGAGCCCTTGGGCAATGTCGTGATCGAGGGGTGGTCGTCCGGCCGCCCCGTGGTCGCGGCGGCGTCGGCGGGCCCGGTCGAACTGATCCGCGACCGCTCCGATGGGCTGTTGGTTCCGGTTGACGATGCGCCGGCGCTGGCTCGAGCCCTGGAGCGAACGTTGAACGATCGGGATTGCGCTATCTCATTGGCGCAGGCCGGCCGGATTCGCTACGAAACCGATTTTGCCCAGGCGTCGGTGGTGGCGCGCTGGCGCGAGTTCCTCGCCACGGTGGAGAAAGCCTGATGTGCGGCATTGCCGGCCTGATCCTGTCGTCGGGCGCGCCGCCTCCCGATCCCGTGACCTTGACCCGGCTGATCGAGGCGTTGCGCCATCGCGGACCGGACGGCAACGGGCAGTCCGTGGTCGGGCGGGTGGCGCTGCTGCACAACCGGTTGTCGATCATCGACCTCGTCACCGGCGATCAGCCGTTCTTCGCCGGCCTGGCAACCTTGGTGGCAAACGGTGAAGTCTACAACTATCGAGAACTGCGGGACGCCATGCCGGGTGTCAATTTCGCCAGCAACAGCGATTGCGAACCGCCTTTGCATATGTGGCTACGATACGGCGCCGACTACGCGGAAAAATTGCGCGGCATGTATGCCATCGCGATCCACGAACGGGTGAAACGCAGTGTCACCCTGACGCGCGACCCGTTCGGGATCAAGCCGCTCTATATCGCTCAGGTCGATGGCGGGCTTGCTTTCGCGTCCGAACCCCAGGCCCTGCTGGAAGCCGGCCTAGTTTCCCGCGTCGTGCGCCCCTCGGCGCGCGAGGAACTGTTGCAGCTCCAATTCACCACCGGTGCCGACACCATCTTTCAGGGCATCCAGCGGCTGTTGCCGGGGGAGACGCTGACCTGTGCCGACGGCCATATCCTGGATCGCCAACGGATCTCGTTCATCCCGGAAGGCGGGCCGGAGACGATCGACGAAGACACCGCGTTGACTCGCCTGGATCGCGCGCTGATGGAAAGCGTCGACCTGCACCAGCGCAGCGACGTGCCCTATGGCATGTTCCTGTCCGGTGGCATCGACAGCGCCACCCTGATCACCTTGATGGCGCGCCTGAACAGCGAGCCGGTGCTGGCGTTCACCGCCGGGTTCGACGCGCCAGGTGTGGCGGATGAACGCGAACATGCCGCGGTCGTCGCCAAGGCCGTCGGCGCGCGCCATGAATCGATCGAGGTGAATGAGGCAATGGTCTGGCAACATTTGCCGGAGATCGTCGCCGCCATGGACGACCCCGCCGCCGATTACGCCATCATCCCAACCTGGTTCCTGGCCAGGCGTGCCCGCCAGGACGTGAAGGTAGTGCTGAGTGGGGAGGGCGGCGACGAGATTTTCGCCGGCTACAGCCGTTACCGCAGTGCCATGCGGCCCTGGTGGCTGGGCGGGAGGGCGATGTGGGCGCGCGGCAGCTTCGATAAGGTCGACGTGCTGCGAACCCGCCCGTCCAGTTGGCGTGACGGGATTGCCGCGGCCGAGGCGCGGGCGGCGGAAGGCGGTCGCGGGCGTCTCGCCGCCGCGCAATGCACGGATATGGCGGACTGGCTGCCGCACGATCTGTTGTTGAAGCTGGATCGCTGCCTGATGGCCCATGCGGTGGAAGGGCGGACGCCGTTCCTGGATCGCGGCATCGCCGAGGCGGCATTCCGGCTGCCCGATGGACTGAAGATACGAGACGGAATGGGCAAGTGGATCCTGCGCAAATGGCTGGATAAGAACCTGCCGGTCGCGCGTCCGTTCGCGCCGAAGCAGGGCTTCACCGTTCCGGTTGGCGCCTGGATCAAGGGGCAGGGGTCGAGGTTGGGGCCGCTGGTTGCCTCGCAGCCCGGGATTGCCGAGATTGCACATCCGGA
>CAMBXJ010000199.1 GCA_945871455.1 Asaia bogorensis | reverse complement strand
TCACAACTGCGTCGGCGAGCCGCTCGGCCCGCCGGTACAAGACGCTGTGCCGCTCACCCGGTCTTCAACAACTCCGCCCCCGGCGCCGGGTCCATCTCGCACGCGTTCACCGTCATCGACAGCAGACTGTAATACCCGATCGCACTGGTCAGTTGGATCAACTGGTCCGACCCGAACCGGCCCAACATGGCCGCGAACGTCGCATCATCGACCCGATGCTTGCGCAGCAATGTCCGGGTGAACTCGATAATGGCCAGGTCTTCGGCCGGCACGCCATCGGACCGGTTGTCGCGGATCGCGGCGATCGTCGTCTCCGGAACGTTCTGCCGGCGGGCGCTGCCGGTCTGCGCTCCCCAGACATACAGCGCCTCAAACTCACGGGCGACGGTCATGGCCGCCAGCACCCGGACCCGCATGTCCAGGCTTCCCTCGAACCGGACATAGGCTCCCAGATACGCGATCCGCCCGGCGATCTCGGGCGAGTGCAGAAACGTGTTGAACGGCCCGTGCAAGGCGCCGCGGCTCGCGATGATGGAGTCGACGACCGCGTGGTGTTCGGGCGCGACCTGGTCCTTGCTGGTGATGAGAGGCAGACGAGCCATCGCGGTTTCCTCCGGCATGTTGGTTGGAGGAAATCTGCGCCGGGAACGGTGTCAGGGCAACGCCCAACCCGGCTCCAACAGCGTTTACCGTCGGCCCAAACCACTCGCCCATTCATCGCCACTGCCCATTCTCGCGACCCACATGCTCGACATGTCCAGACCGGACCATTGATTGCGCGTCCCGATCAACGCGACCGGTCAACATCCCGTGTCGCAATCGGAACGCTACCGACCGTTCAACATCGCGCGAACCGAGGCTGCGGCGAGCCGCCCGTCCGCCATGGCCGCGGCCAAGGTGCGGGGGAAGCCAGACCGTGCTTCTCCCGCCGCGAAAAGCCCGGGCAGGCTGCTTTGCAGGGTCTCACCGACGATCAAGCGGCCATCGTCAGCCCGATCGACGTCGTCCGGCAGAAAGCCCAGCGCGGGACGACGGCCGGTCTGCACGAAGACCGCATGAGCAGCAATACGCTGGGGCAAGCCGCCGGATCCCGGTTGGACCAGCACTGCTTCCAGGCCGGACACCCCTTCGAGTCCCGTGATGCGGCCATGGAAAACGGCAAACCCATCGTCGGCGGAGGGCGGATCGCCATGGCTGACCAGCGTGACCTCGGAGGCAACACCGACCAGTTCCCGTGCCTCCGCGACCGCCCACCGGTCCGCGCCGGCGACCAGCACCGGTTGGCCGCGATACAGCGGACCGTCGCAGGCCGCGCAATGCGACAATCCGTGCCCCTCAAAATCGGCCTCGTTGGCAAGGCCGAGCGTGCCTGGCGAGAGACCGGTTGCGACGATGATTGTGCGGGCGTGATGGGTTTCGTCGTCGGTCGCGATGCGCCATCCGGCGTTTTCGATAGCAAGGCCGGTGACCTCGGCGATCCCCAGTTCGACACCGGCGGCAATGGCGGCGTTCAGAAGGTCGGCGGCAAGATCGGGACCCGTGGTTGCGTCGACCACATCATGGAGGGAGCCGAGATTCATCAACTCCCCGCCGCCGCCCATGCGGTCCAGCAGCAGGCAGGACAGGCCGACACAAGCCGCCTCGGCCGCCGAACACAGCCCGGCCGCCCCCCCGCCGATGACCACGACATCCCATTGAGCCATGCCTGCCGTCTTTCCGCCCGCGCGCGCCTAGCCCGCCCCGGCGACACAAGGCCTGCCATGCGCCATGGGCATTCGACCCAAGGCCAGCCGACCCAACGGTCCGGCCGGCGTCATGCCCGCATCGGCCGCCCGGTCTCGCGCATCAGGATTTTCGCATGTGACCCGGTGATCGCCGCGTGATGGGCCAGGGCCAAGGGCGACATATCCGCGTCGGGCCGCTGCTCCGGTTCGAAATTCCCATGCCGGTCAACGCCCCGGACCAGGGTCGCGCTGTCATGCGTGCCGGCGATCTGGCGCACATAGGTCGGGATGTAGCGGATCGCGAAGCCGATGCGCCGCTTGTCGGACGGGTTCGGCGCGGAACCGTGGATCAGCCGCACATGGTGCAGCGACATCTCGCCCGCCTTCAGGTCCAGGGTTACCGCCTGGGCCGGGTCCACGTCGACCATGACCTCCTGCCCGCGCGACAGCAGGTTCTCGGGACGGAACGTGTCGTTATGCGGGATCTGGTCCATCTTGTGGGTGGCGGGAATGACCTCCATCGCGCCGTTTTCCGGCGTGCTGTCGGAAAACGCGATCCAGGCGGTGATCACATCAGCCGGGTCCAACCCCCAATAGGTCGAATCCTGGTGCCAGGACACGAAGCCCGGATTGCGGGTTTCCTTGATGAAGAACGAGCTGCCCCAGCACAGGATATCCGGTCCGATAACATCCTCCACCGCGTCCAGGATCGCATCCTGGCGGATCAGGTCGTTCAGCCAGGTGAACAGCAGATGCGATTTCTGGCGCAATTTGCCGGACAGCACGCCGGCCCCGGCCTCGAAATCTTCCAGTTGGCGGCGTAGGGTGCCCGCCTGGTCCGTGGACATCACCCGAATGGGGGAGAGATAGCCCTGCTCCTGGTACTGGCGAACCGCCGCCTCGGTCAGACTCTTCATGTCACAACGCCCCCCGCGATCTTTCGCCCCTACGCTGCTCGGTCACAACCGGCCAAGTCAAGATCGGACATGCCCGTCGGGGCGCGCGCGCAGGCGCCCGGGTCATGAGCCCCCCACCGAAACGCCCCCCGGCCTTCCGCCCCCGCCACCGTCCCGCGCGTGCGGCCATTCTGATCTTCGGCGCGGCGGTGCGCCCGGACGGGCAGCCCAGCCGGACCTTGCGCGACAGAACCGAGGCTGCCGCAAAGTTCGGGGCGAGCTTGCCGGCGCCAATCTACCTGCCGACCGGCGGCATCGGGCGGCATGGCCCCTCGGAAGCCTCGGTGATGCGTCGGCTGCTGATCGAACGGGGCGTTCCCGCCGAGGATATCGTGCTGGAGGAGACCGGAACCGACACCTTGTCATCGGTGGTGGCGCTGCGCCGCCTGCTGCGCCGGATGCCGGACATCGGGCACGTGTTCGCCGCCACCAGCGGCTACCACCTGCCGCGCTGCGTGTTGCTGCTCCGGCTGGCCGGGGTTAGGGCCAAATCCTGCCCACCGCCGCTCGTCCCGGAGACCATGAGCTTCGCGGCGCGATGGTACTGGCGGCTGCGGGAAGTCGCCGCCATCCCCTATGATGCGATGCTGATCGTGTTCGCGCGACTCACCGGACGTCTGACCGCCCGGTAAGCCGACGGACTACCGGTCGCCTTCGTCGGAGTCGGTCTCGACCTCGATTTCCGGGCCGATCGCATCGGCGTCGTCTTCAAGATCGGTGGTGTCTTCGAGGACGTCTTCTTCCTCGACGTCCTCCACGCCTTCAACCTCCACGTCCACATCCTCGATGCCCGGAACCACGGCGGCCTTCTTCGGCCGCTTGTCCTCCATGACATTGCCGCCGACGCGACGCGGGCGCGGCTGCTCGATGGGCTGTTCGGTGCCGCATTTGGGGCAAACCGCGGGGGCTTTGGTCAGGTCATAGAAGCGGGCGCTGCAGGAGACGCAAACGCGCTTGGTGCCGAGTTCTGGCTTCGCCATAGGTGGCCCTTCGTCTCCAGGCAGGGGCTGCGGACAATTCCGATGGCCAACCCTTTGACCGACCCACCACCGCCCCCTCGTCATTGCCGGGCTTGACCCGGCAACCCGCGCTTCAACGCCAAGGGGCAGGGAGCGGGTTGCCGGATCAGGTCCGGCAATGACGGAGAGGATGGCGGTGCGTCGGTCAACGGTCGGACCGTTGGCATAAGAGGGCGCGGCCATGCCACCCTGGCGCGCCGCTGTCAAATACAGATCGCACATGCTAAGCGGCGTTCGCCCTTTTGTCTCGTATCCTTGCGCGGAATGTCCCCATGAATCACTCCCCGGCCCGACCGTTCACTTCCAGCCGGACAGGGGCGCCGTTGATCGGCCAGGTTGCGGTGCCGGGCGACAAATCGATCAGCCACCGGGCGCTGATGTTCGGCGCCCTGGCGATCGGGGAGACCCGGATCACTGGCCTGCTGACCGGCGAAGACGTGCTGCGCACCGCCGCGGCCATGCGCGCCCTGGGGGCGGAGGTCGTCCGCGATCCGGACGGCGCCTGGCGGGTCGCCGGCCGCGGCATTGGCGGGCTGACCGAACCCGAGGACGTGCTGGACATGGGCAATTCCGGCACCGCCGCGCGCCTTCTGTGCGGCATCCTGGCGAGCCACCCATTGTTCGCAGTGATGACCGGCGATGGCAGCCTGCGCCGCCGCCCGATGCGTCGCGTGACCGACCCGCTATCGGCCTGCGGGGCTCGATTCGCGTCGCGCGAAGGCGGCCGGCTGCCGCTGGCGATCGACGGCGCGCGGGAGGCGATGCCGCTGGAATATCGCGTGCCGGTCCCGTCGGCTCAGGTCAAATCGGCGCTGCTGCTGGCCGGGCTGAACGCCCGCGGCACCACCCGGATCGAGGAACCCGAAGCCACCCGCGATCACAGCGAGAACATGCTGCGTCACTTCGGCGCCGATGTGCATGTGGAGGTCGCCGGTGCCGGGCGGATCATCACCCTGCAAGGCCAGCCGGAATTGCGGGCGGCGGACGTGGTCGTGCCGGGCGATCCGTCCTCGGCCGCCTTCCCGATGGTCGCGGCGCTGCTGGTGCCCGGATCGCGCCTGGTCATCCCGTCCGTCGGACTGAACCCGTTGCGCACCGGCCTGTTCGCGACCTTGCTGGAAATGGGCGCCGGAATCGTGGTGGAAAACCGCCGGACGGAGGGCGGGGAGCCGGTCGGCGACCTGGTCGTGACCTATGGGGACCTGCGCGGTGTGGATGTGCCGGCGGCGCGCGCGCCCAGCATGATCGATGAATATCCGATCCTGGCCGTGGCCGCGGCGGGCGCGCTCGGGACCACGCGGATGCGCGGACTGAAGGAATTGCGCGTCAAGGAAAGCGACCGCCTGTCCGCCACCGCCGCGATGCTGTCGGCCAACGGGATCGACGTGACGGTGGAAGGCGACGACCTGATCGTGACGGGGACCGGGCGAGCATCCCACGGTGGCGGGACGGTTGAGACCCATATGGATCATCGGATCGCGATGGCCGCGCTGGTGCTGGGCGCGGCGACCACCCACCCGGTGCGGGTCGATGACGCGGGCTTTATCGACACCAGCTTCCCCGGCTTCGTCAGCCTGATGAACGCGGCCGGCGCCAGCCTGCAACCGGCATGACGGGCGCCGACGGCACCATGCCAGCCTCCACGTCCACCACCACCGCGGCGGCGGCGCCGGTGATCGCCATCGACGGCCCGGCCGCGGCGGGAAAGGGCACCCTCGCCCGCCGCCTGGCCCAGGCGCTCGGCCTGCCCTATCTGGACACCGGCCTGTTGTATCGGGCGGTCGGACGGCGCGTGCTGGACAGTGGCGGCGATCCCGCCGACCCGGTGACGGCCGAGGCCGCGGCGCGGAGCCTGGCGCCATCCGACCTGGACCGGGCCGATCTGCGCGGGCCGGCGGCGGACGCGGCTTCGTCCGCCGTGGCGGCCGTCCCGGGCGTGCGTTCGGCGCTGCTCGCGTTCCAGAGGGACTTTGCCGAACAGCGTGGCGCGGTGCTGGATGGGCGCGATATCGGCACCGCCATATTCCCCGATGCCCCGGTTAAACTGTTCGTCACCGCCAGCCCGACCGAACGCGCGCAACGGCGCTGGCAGGAATTGCGCGACCGGGGAGAGGACGTCGAACTCGCCCACGTCGAAGCCGATATGCGCGCCCGCGACGAACGGGATTCGGCTCGTTCGGCCGCGCCGCTGCGGGCGGCGGACGATGCGGTGGTGCTGGATACGACGGACCTGAGCGCCGACGATGCCTACGCGGCGGCCTTGCGCGCGGTCCATGACAGGTTGCCGGCCCTGGCGCGGCGATATTGCTGAACCCCGATGCGGTCTGACACCCCGGCCGCATCGGCCTGGACGCATGACAGCCCGAACCGCGCTTATATCCCGGCGGTGGACCACCTCCGCGCCGGGTTCGCGATGCTGATCCTGCTGTATCACGGCTGGCATGTGCTTTGGTACCGGATGACGTTCGGCCAGCCGTTCCAGGCTCAGCCCTGGCCGATCGTCGAGAACCCGTTGCTGGCGTTCATCCTGGAAGGCCATACCGCGGTCGGGGCCTTCATGGTCCTCAGCGGGTTCATCTTCGTGCACGGCACGCAAAACACCCCTATCGCGTATTGGCCATTCCTGCGGAACCGGCTGTTGCGCATCTACCCCATGTATTTGGTGGTTCTGGTTCTGGGCGCGTCACTGACTCCGCAACTGGACCTGGCCGGCGGGATCCTGCGCTATGTCCTGCCGACGGCGAATTACGGGCCGGTCCTGTTCGGCGTGGCGCCGGTCATGGCCTGGGCGGTCGCGGTCGAGTTCCAGTTCTATCTGGTCTTCCCCCTGCTGCACACATTGATGCGCCGGCATGGCGGCGGCCTGCTGATGCGCATGCTCCTGCTGGCGGTGATCCTGCGCCTGCTGCTGACGCTGGGTGGGCAGGACGTCACCTTGCTGTCCTATCTGACCATCGCCGGGCGGATCGACCAGTTCCTGCTGGGCATGGCGGCCGGATATTGGCTGCCCTGGCTGACGCACAGGATGAGCCACCTGCGATGGCATGTGGTGCCCGCCGCTCTGCTGATCCTGGCCGGATCCTATGCGTTCCACCGCGCCGGCGGCTGGCCGAACACCGCCTGGTGGAGAGCACTATGGCCCACCGCCGAAGGGGCGGCCTGGTCCTGGTTCATCGTCGCCTACGTGGCGTTCGGACCGTCCGTACCCGCCCTTCTGTCCCGGGCGCTGTGCTGGGTCGGGCAGATCAGCTTCTCGCTCTATTTGCTGCATATGCTGGTGATCGAGGCGATCGCGGTGCGCCAATGGATGCCGCTGATGACCAACAACGCCTATGTCGATGCGCTGTTGGTCACGATCGTGATCGTGGTTCCGGCGTCTCTCGCGCTGGCGGCCTTCGCCTATCGGGTCATCGAGGTCCCGTTCCTGGGGTTGCGCCGGCGCTACACGGGGGGCAACGCGACCGGAACGAGCGGTTGATAGGGCGATCTGAGTCGATCGGAGAAAATTCTCCCCCTCCCCTTGTGGGAGGGGGTTGGGGGGAGGAGTGAAACCGCAAAATTCTGCGAGCCTACCCCTCCCCCCAGCCCCCTCCCGCAAGGGGGAGGGGGAGGATTTTCTCCGGTCGGCATCGGATGTAAGGCTCAGCCGAGCGTCACCTCCCTCCCCGTATCGGACGCCAGCTTGATGGCATCGATCAGGCGATGCAGCTCGACGGCTGTTTCAAACGTCGGCTGCTCGGCCGCACCACCATTGATGGCGCGGGAAAACACCGCATACATCTGACCGACATTGAACGCCTCATCGGATGGCGTGCCGGGCGCGGCGACGCTGAAACGGTCCGGCACCGACAGCGCTTCCAGCGTGTTCCCCGCCTTTGCCCCATGCAGCACCACGGCGCTCAACTGCGGCGAATCCTCGCCCGAGGCGACCAGAGTACCCTCCCGGCCATAAACCTCCATGCGGTAGCCGCTGCCGGCATGGGGGATGTTGGAAACATGCGACGACATCACCGCGCCGTTCGTCAGGTGGCCACTGACCAGGATGTTGTCCGGGGAGGTCACGTCGACCCAGGTGTTGGTGCCGGTATCG
>CAMBXJ010000198.1 GCA_945871455.1 Asaia bogorensis | reverse complement strand
ACGTTTTCCGGTGAGGTCGTAACCATCAATCCGACCGCGGATCTGGCACCGAGCACGAACTACAGCCTGACCGCGCCATCCGGTCTGATCACCGATCTCGCGGGCAACGCCTTTGACGGGATCATCGTACCCGGGGACGTCAATTTCACGACCGCGCCCGCCAGCACGCTCGATAGCTGGACGCTGATGATCTATGTCGACGGTGATAACAATCTCGAAGGCGCCGGCGTTGACGATGTCAATGAGATGGAGAGCCTCAACCTGCCGTCGAACGTGAATGTGATGGTTCTGTTCGATCGGATCCGCGGCTATTCCACGGCCAGCGGCGACTGGACCGATTCCCGGCGCGGGCAGATCAGTTTCGACAGCAAGAACGATACGAATAGCGGTACGATCGTGTCGACACTGGTGTCGCAGGGGGAACTCAACATGGGGGCCCCCACCACCCTCACCAACTTCATCAACTGGGCGGCCGCAACCGCGCCGGCGCAGAACTACGGCCTGGTCATGTGGGACCATGGCGGCGGGATCAGCGGCCATTCCTGGGACGACTCCAGCAAGGGTGACAATCTGACGGTCCTGGAGACGCGACAGGCGATCACGGCGTCGAATGTGAGCAAATTCTCTCTCATCGGCTTTGACGAATGCCTGATGGCGGTTGCGGAGGAGATTTTCGATCTGCGCGACAGGACCGACATCATCGTGGCGTCGCAGGAGCTGGAGCCGGGCGATGGGTGGGAGTACAACAAATTCCTCTCGCCGCTGGCAGCCAATCCGACGATGTCCGCGATGGACCTGGCGTCTCAGATCGTTTCGACCTACGGCGAACGCTATGCGGGCGAATCCGATATCACCTTGTCCAGCGTGTGGACGGCGGGGCTTGGCCCACTCGACTTCGCCCTGGATAATTTTTGCCTGGAGACGTTGGCGCCCACGACCACGGCGGCGGATTGGACTGGTCTGCGGGAAGCAGCGGCCCGGGCCCGCCATTTCGGTGGCGACGGCAGCGATCTCGTCGACCTGCGCGATTTCATGAACGAGGTCGGCAACAGAACGACGTCCGTCACGCTGAAAAATGCCGCCGCCGATGTGGCGGCCAAGGTCGGCAGCGCGGTGACCGCCACCACCGGGACGGTTGCCGATGCGGCGGGCATCAGCATCTACCTTCCGTATGGCGCGACCGTGATTGACGCCACCTACACCCCCGCTAACTTCAATTTCCTGAACGATGTGCCGAACTGGGACAATTTCCTGGCGAAGCTCTGATATCGCATGGGTGCGCGAAAGGGCAGGCGGGCACGCCGAGCGGCGTGCAGGGATTGGACTGATCGATGAAGGCGATTCTGTATCTGTCGTGCAGTCCACGTGGCGCCACCGCGCATAGCCGCATCATCGCGGAGGAGTTGGTGGACCGGCTGCTGACCCGTCATCCAGGCGCCAATGTGATACGCCGCGATCTATCCGCCAATCCACCGTCCTTCGTGGACGCCGCGTTCAGCGCCGCCATTCTGGGCCCGCAAGGCGCGCCGCCGCCGGCCCTGGCCGAATCCGAAGCCTTGATCGCGGAACTGGAAGCCTGCGACGTGCTGGTGCTCGCCACGCCGATGCACAATTACGGGGTGCCGGCCGTGCTGAAGGCCTGGATCGACCAGATCGTGCGCATCCATCGCAGCTTTCGCAGCACGCCGCAGGGCAAGGTCGGGGTTCTTTCCGACCGTCCGGTGCATGTGGTCGTCGCCTCGGGCGGCTGGTTCAGCGGTCCATCGCCGACCGGCACGCCACCGCAGCCCGACTTCCTGACCCATTATCTGCGCGCGGTGTTCGCCACCATCGGCCTGCACGATATTCGGTTCATCACGCTGGAGGGGGTCACCCGAGGGCCGGAGATCGCCGCCCGGGCATACGCCATGGCGCGCGAAAGAATCGCGGCGCTGTAACGCCATCGCCCGTGGCGAGTCCCATCGCCACGCCCATGATTTCCATCATCATCCCCACCTTGAACGAGGCTCCGCGCATCGGCGCGCTGCTGGCCCGATTGCGCGCTGAACCCATTGCCTGCGAGGCGATCGTCGTCGATGGCGGCAGCGAGGATGACACCCTGGCCATCGTCCTGGCGTCCGGCTGGGCGCGTGGATTGACCGCCATGCGCGGACGCGGCCAGCAACTGGTTGCCGGAGCGGATACGGCCCGAGGCGACGTGCTGCTGTTTCTGCACGCGGACACGATCTTCCCGGCGGGCGGTCTGGTGGCGCTGGAACATGCACTCGCCAGCAATCCCGACAGCCCGGGTGGCAATTTCCGTTTGCTGTTCGACGGCGACGATGGGTTTTCCAACTGGCTGACCGGCTTTTACGCCTGGTTGCGACGGCGCGGCCTCTATTACGGAGACAGCGGCATCTTCGTCCGGCGTTCCGTCTATGACGCGCTGGGCGGGCTGCGTCCCATACCGCTGATGGAGGATTTCGACTTCGTCCGCCGAATGGAGCGGACCGGCAGGACCCTGTGCATCGACAATCCGCCGTTGGAGACATCGTCCCGACGTTTCGCGGGCAGGGCGCCATGGCGCATCGTGATCGGATGGCTCCGTATTCATATGGGTTATGTGTTGGGGATCTCTCCGGCTCGTTTGGCGCGCGTTTATGACTCCGAGCGTCGCGGCGCATGCGACAAGGCGGCGGGGCGATGATCTCGCGTCGGGCCATGCTGATTGGACTCACTGTTTCGGGGCAATCCGCCGCGTGCCCGGTAGACCAAACCGCCCCGGCCGCGCCCGCGGGCTGGACCTTGATCCCCGTGCCGAATCGGCGTGTGACGCGATTCGTCGCTGGCCCGGACGGCTCGATCGCGATCGCGGCGGACTCCGCGGTGGGATTTCTGCTGCGGCCGGTTCCCACTGGCACCGGTCCGCTCGACCGGCTGACCTGGCGCTGGCGGGTCGATGCCGCGCCGCCCGCGACCTCTCCCGCGGACAAGGGGCGCGACGACCGCCCGGTCGCGGTCCAGGTGCTCTACCGAGAGATCGGCGACGGCAACGGCATCCTTGACGGCGTCCAGCGTTGGTTGCGAGGCGCCTTGGTGCATGATGCCTACGCTGGGCGCGTGCTGACCTATATGTGGGGCGGTACCCTGCCGGCCGGCACCCGACTGGAAAATCCGTATCTGCCCAACGATGGCGCCGTCGTGGTGTTGCGGGCGGCCGAAGCCCCGTTGGGTCGCTGGCTGACGGAAACCGTCGATCCCGCCGCGGATTATCGGCGGGCCTTCGGTCGGGAAGCGCCGGCGCCGACCCATATCGCCCTGTCGGCGGATACCGAGGACAGTGGCGGCTGTGCGCTCGCGCAAGTCGACTTGCCTCGCTTCGTCCCGTCCCGCCCATGAAGGACCGCGCCATGGACCTGCCATCGATGCGCTTTTGGACCCGTCGAACCGCCCTGATGGGGATCGCCGGGGGGCTGCTCGCCATGGGGTCGACCGCCGCGATCGCCGCTCCTGCCTTTGTGGAGGCCCTGTTCGCACCATCCGCTCGCCCGTGGCCGCGTTGGGAGGCGCATGATCCGGCCTCCACGCGGATTGTCGATCACGCCGTCTGGGACCGGTTCCTGCGGGAAAATCTGCGGCGCCGCCAGGATGGCGTCATGGGCGTGGCCTATGCGTCGGTCGGCCCGGAGGCAAAGGCCGCGCTGCGTCGGTATCTGAATGCCTTGGCCGGCGAGCCCGTTTCCCGCCTGTCCCGGCCGGAGCAGTTGGCGTATTGGATCAATCTTTACAATGCCCTGACGATACGGGTCATGCTGGACGCCTGGCCGGTCGCCAGTATCCGCGACATCTCCCTGTCGTCCGGTTTGTTCGAAACCGGCCCCTGGGGTGCCAAGGTCATCGTGGTCGAAGGCCAGGACCTGACCTTGAACGACATCGAGCATCGGATCCTTCGGCCCATCTGGCGCGACGCCCGGATCCACTACGCGGTGAACTGCGCCTCGATCGGTTGCCCGGACCTGCGGCAGGCGGCGTTTACCGGGGCCGGGGCGGCGGCGCTGCTGGATCGGGCCGCGCGCGATTACATCGGCCACCCGCGCGGGGTTACCGCCACGCCCGATGGTCTGGTGCTGTCCAGCATCTACAATTGGTTCGCGGAGGACTTTGGTGGGCCGGCAGGGGTGCTTGCGCATCTTCGCGCGTTCGCTTCCCCGGGTCTGCTCGCCGCGATCGACCGGTCGCCGCGGATCGTCGAATACCGTTATGACTGGGCGGCGAACGCGGTGGCCCCATAAGGGGGCGCGCAAAGACCGGGGCGAGTCAGATCGGGGCTGATCGGCGGCGGAAGGACAGCATCGCGGCGATCCCGGTGGCCAGGATCGCGAGGCTCGCCGGTTCCGGCGCCGCGGTCAGCGTCAAGGTGAAGCTGTTGGAAAATCCCAGGCTCAGCCCGTGCATGTCGATCGACACCGACGATTCGTTGAAACTGATCCGCGACAGGTCGAGCCCGGCAATGCCGGTGACAAGCGACACGCCCGTGATCGGACCGCCGGCGTCGAGGTTCAGGAATGTCATCCCATTGGGTTGTTCCGGGTTAAAGCCCCCGGACTGCGACCCGACATAAAGGTAGCCGATCGAAAGATCGCCGATGTCGATATACTGGTTGGCCGCGGTCAGCATCTCACAGACGGCGGCATTGCCCGATCCGCCGCCGGTGCACGTCACTTCCACGCCGGCGGTGACCAGCAGATTGTCGGTCGTCCGAGCCGGGATCTGAAAATTGTAGTTCAAGGTGACGGTCGTGCCGAGCAGGCCGGCATGGGCGGGGGCTGGTTGGAAGAGGGCGGATAGGGCCAACGCGGTCAAACCGGCGGTCAACAGGGCGGGCGACGAAAGGCGCATCAGAATCGACTCCAGGCGTGGGCAACATGGGGTGTGTATCGGATGATGGAATTGTTGCAAGGTTTTGGACCGACGCCGAGCGATGTTTTTGGATGTGGGGCGAAGTCGAGCGGATCCCGATGCGACGTTGCGTTGACCATGGGGCCGGGCAAGGCTAATCACCCGTAACGGCGCGGCCCGCCTCAATGGATTCCACTCAGGGATTTCAACACGGTGCCGCCAAGATTGGAGCGATCCGTGAGAGACGTACGCGACGCGCTGATGGTGGCGCGCAACACGGACGGCAAGTTGGTCCGCCGCCCATTGTCCCCTCATCTCCAGGTCTATCGCTGGCCCGTCAGCATGGCCCTGTCCATCGCCCACCGCATTTCCGGCGTCGGGCTCGGCGTTGGCACGCTGGTCCTGACCTGGTGGCTGGTGGCAGCCGCGACGTCCGACACTGCCTTCGCCACGGTGCAGTCCTTCCTGGGCAGCGCGCTGGGCATCCTGCTGCTGTTCGGCTGGTCCGCGGCGCTGATCTTCCATCTGTTCAGCGGCATCCGCCATCTGGTCTGGGACGCGGGCTACGGCTTCGACGCGCCGGATTACAACACAACTGGCTGGGCGGTCGTGATCGCCACCGTGGTGGTCACGGTGTTGGTCTGGGCCGTCGGCCTCATGGTCTGGTGAGGTCGACCCATGTCGGATTCCCATAAAGCCCCTCATGTCGACATGCTGCGCTCCCCGCTTGGGCGAGCGCGCGGCCTCGGGTCCGCCCGTGCCGGGTCGCATCACTGGTGGGCGCAACGCCTGACCGCGATTGCCCTGGTGCCGCTTACCCTGTGGTTCATCTACGCCGCGCTCGGCATGATCGGATCCTCCCGCGCGGACGTGGCGGATTGGCTTTCGTCGCCGCTGACCATGACGCTTATGCTGGCCCTTGTGATTGGCACGTTTCATCACCTGCAACTGGGGTTGCAGATTGTGATCGAGGACTATGTTCATAAGGAAGCAACGAGGCTGACCGCGGTGCTGGCGATGAAAGCCGCCTGCATCCTTCTCTCCCTCGCCTGCATCATCTCCGTCCTGCGGCTCGGCCTGTAGGACGCGTCGGAGTCTGTCCATGAACGCGATTACGTTGCCTTCCTCGCGCGCCTACAACATCGTCGATCATACCTATGATGTGGTCGTGGTCGGCGCCGGCGGGTCCGGCCTGCGCGCCACCTTCGGCATGGGTGCGGCGGGGCTGAAAACCGCCTGCATCACCAAGGTGTTCCCGACTCGCAGCCATACCGTGGCGGCCCAGGGCGGGATCGGTGCCGCGTTGGGCAATATGGGGGAGGACGACTGGCGCTGGCATATGTTCGACACCGTGAAGGGGTCGGATTGGCTGGGCGATCAGGACGCGATCGAATACATGTGCCGGGAGGCCATCCCCGCCGTCTATGAACTGGAACATTTCGGCGTCCCGTTCAGCCGCACGGAGGAGGGCAAAATCTACCAGCGCCCGTTCGGCGGTCACATGACCGGCTATGGCGATGGTGCCCCGGCGATGCGCGCCTGCGCCGCCGCCGACCGAACCGGCCATGCCATCCTGCACACCCTGTATCAGCAAAGCCTGAAGCACGACGCGGAGTTCTTCATCGAGTATTTCGCGCTCGACCTGATCATGGATGAGGAAGGCGCCTGCCGCGGCGTGATGGCCTGGAACCTGGAAGACGGCACCATCCACCGCTTCCGCGCCCAGACGGTCGTATTGGCGACCGGTGGCTACGGCCGCACCTACCTGTCCTGCACGTCCGCCCATACCTGCACCGGCGATGGCGGCGGCATGGTGCTGCGCGCCGGCCTGCCGTGCCAGGACATGGAATTCGTGCAGTTCCACCCGACCGGCATCTTCCCCGCCGGCTGCCTGATCACCGAGGGCGCGCGCGGCGAAGGCGGCTACCTCACCAACTCCGAGGGTGAGCGCTTCATGGAGCGTTATGCTCCGTCCGCGAAGGACCTGGCATCACGCGATGTCGTGTCGCGGTCCATGACGATGGAGATCAACGAAGGGCGCGGCTGCGGTCCGAACAAGGACCACATCATGCTGCACCTGGAACATCTGGGCGCCGATCTGCTGAACGAGCGTTTGCCCGGCATTTCCGAAACCGCGAAAGTATTCGCCGGCGTGGAAGTGACCAAGGGGCCGATCCCGGTGCTGCCAACCGTGCACTATAACATGGGCGGCATCCCGACGAATGTGCATACCGAGGTGCTGCGCCCGACCAAGGCCAACCCGGACGCGACCGTTCCCGGCCTGATGGCGGTGGGGGAGGCGGCTTGCGTGTCCGTGCATGGCGCCAATCGTCTGGGCACGAATTCGCTGCTCGATCTGGTGGTGTTCGGCCGCGCCGCGGCGCACCGGGCCGTGGAACTGGTGAAGCCGGGCGCTCGTCAGGCGCCGCTGCCGGTGAAGGCGGGCGAGGCGTCGCTGGACCGGATGGACCGGGCGCGCCACGCGAAGGGTGGCACCAAGGTCGCCGACCTGCGCGACAGCATGCAGCGCGCCATGCAGGGGCATGCGGCGGTGTTCCGCGCCTCCACCAGCCTGACCGAGGGCGTGGACAAGATGAAGAAGATCTGGAGCGGTATGACCGACATGTCGGTGTCCGACCGCAGCCTGGTGTGGAACAGCGACCTGATGGAAGCGCTGGAACTGCACAACCTGATGGGCAACGCGATGACCACGATGGTCGGTGCCGAGGCCCGCAAGGAAAGCCGCGGCGCGCATGCGCATGACGATTTCCCGGATCGGCATGACGAGGAGTGGATGAAGCACACCTTGGCCTGGTGCAACGATGACGGGTCGTGCCGGCTGGATTACCGCCCGGTGAAGATGCAGACGCTGACGAACGAAGTGTCCGTGTTCCCGCCGAAGAAGCGCGTTTACTGA
>CAMBXJ010000197.1 GCA_945871455.1 Asaia bogorensis | reverse complement strand
CACCGCGCCGGCCAGGGCCAGGGCGACGTAGGGATCCCCGGACAGGTTCTGCGAATCGACCACCAGCAGCCCGTCCCAACCGGCGGCTTCCAGATCCTGGGCGACCCGCGCCGTGCTGCGCGGGGATGCCACGCTCGTTGTCCAGATTTTCATCCGATGTCTCCTCGCGCGCTGTGTTTCCGGCGAAGGTGGCCACGCCGCGTTGGCGGGGATACTGCCCACGCCGCATCGGCGAAGATACTCCCCACGTCGCATTGGCGAAGATCCTCCCCACGCCGCGTTGGCGGAGATCCTCCCCACGCCGCGTTGGCGGCGATACTCCCCACGCCGCGTTGGCGGCGATACTCCCCACGCCGCGTTGGCGGCGATACTGCCTCAGAGCACGATGCGCTCCAACCAGGAGAACCAACCCATGAAATTCGGCATTGCCATCCCGACCGACTCCGACTCCTGGCGCCTGGTGCGGCGGGCCGAGGAACTGGGCTTCCATCATGCCTGGTTCTATGACACCCAGATGCTCAGCGCCGATTGCTTCGTCGCCATGGCGGCCTGCGCGATGAAGACGACACGCATCCGGCTGGGGACCGGCGTGCTGATCCCGTCCAATCGCATCGCCGCGGTGACCGCCAACGCCTTCGCCTCGCTGAACAAGCTGGCGCCCGGGCGGATCGATTTCGGCATCAGCACCGGATTTACCGGACGGCGCGCGATGGGCCTGGGCGCGGTCAGGCTGGCGGACATGGAGGAATACATCCGCGTCGTGCAGGCGCTGTGGTTCGGCGAAACGGTCGAAACCGAGATCGAGGGGCGCCGGCGTCTGATCCGCCTGCTGAATCCCGAACTCGGCCTGATCAATCTGCGCGACCCAATGCCGCTCTATATCGCCGCGTCGGGACCCAAGGCCCGCGCGCTGACCGCGAAACTGGGTGGCGGATGGATCGACGGCGCGCCAAGTGTGGAGCGTAGCGTGGCGGCCCTGGCTGCGATGCGGGCGCACTGGACGCAAGCCGAGCGGTCGGTTGGCAGCTTGAACGCGGTGGCCTGGGCGGGCGGGGCGGTGCTGGAACCGGGAGAGCCGGCCGACAGTCCGCGCGCGATAGCCCAGGCCGGTCCGCGCGCCGCGACCCTGCTGCATCGTGCCGCCGATGCCGCGCTGGGCGGCCATCCCGCCACGCCGCTGCCGCCGGAATTCGCCGATGCGGTCGCGGGCTATGTCGAGATGGCGCGCGGCTACGGTCCGCAAGGCGCTCATTACCTGGAAAACCACCGCGGCCATTTGATGTTCGTGCGTGACGACGAACGCAAATTCCTGTCCGCGGACCTGATCAAGGCGGCGACCTGGACCGCCACGGCGCCGGAATTGATCCAACGGATAGAGGCGTTGGAGGCGGCTGGGTTCAGCCAGATCGTGTTTTCCATCCTGCCCGGTCAGGAGCACGCGGTTGAGGATTGGGGGCGCATCCGTCGCGCGTTCAAATAGCAGTGGTCAGGACAGAATGATCACCGTGTGCCCGCCGTCACCTCGCAACCTTTAAACGGTCCCGATGACGCAGCCCTATTTGCAGACGGGAAAATCCCGTCTGGAGCAGGTGCCAAAACAACATAACAAGACCCAGGCCCATGATCGTTCCAACCAACCCGTTGGAGAAGAATATGCCCAGGCTGCCCTGCGATATCAGTAGGGACTGGCGAAATGCCTCCTCGGCCTTGTCGCCCAACACGATGGCCAGGACCATCGGCGCCAGCGGGTAGTTGCATTTCTTCAGCAGGTAACCCAGCACGCCGAACACCAGCATCATGATCACGTCGAACGCGGAGTTATGCACCGTGTACGCACCGATCGCGCAGAACACCAGGATAACCGGCCCGATAATGCTGAACGGAATGCGCAGGATCGCCGCGAATAGCGGCACACAGGTCAGAACGATGATCAGCCCAACCAGATTGCCCAGATACATGCTTGCGATAAGGCCCCAGACGAATTCCGTCTGCTCGACGAACATCAACGGTCCGGGCTGCAAGCCCCAAATCAGCAGCCCACCTAGCAGCACCGCGGCGGTGGGGGAGCCAGGCACACCCAAGGCCAGCATCGGCAACAAGGCCGATGTGCCGGCGGCGTGCGCGGCGGTTTCCGGAGCCACCACACCTTCGATCTCGCCGGTGCCGAATTTGGCGCCGTTGCGAGAGGTGCGCTTGGCGATCCCGTAGCTCATGAATGACGCGGGTGTGGCGCCGGCCGGCGAAATACCCATCCAGCAGCCGATCAGGCAGGACGACAGGGACGTCTTCCAGTAACGCGGCAACCCCTTCCAGGTCTCCCACACCACTCTGGGATTGATCGCGGCCGCTCGACCTCGGAACGAGAGGCCTTCTTCCATGGTCAGCAGGATCTCTCCGATGCCGAACAGACCGATCACAGCGATCAGGAAGTCGAAGCCGTTTAGCAACTCGGTAAAGCCGAATGTCAAGCGCAGGTTGCCTGTCACGCTGTCCAAGCCGACCGCGGCCAGCGCGAACCCGATCATCATCGCAGCCAGGGTCTTGAAGGCCGGTTCCTTGCCCATGCCAATGAAACTGCAAAACGCCAGGAAGAAGACCGCGAATTTTTCTGCCGGTCCGAACTGCAAGGCGAATTTCGCCACCAGAGGCGCCAGTAAAGTGATCATGATCACGGCAAACAGCGCGCCAACGAAAGACGATGTGAAGGCCGCTGTCAGCGCTTCTCCGGCTTTGCCCTGTTGGGCCATAGGATGGCCGTCGAAGGTGGTCGCCACCGACCATGGTTCACCGGGGATGTTGAACAGGATCGAGGTGATCGCGCCGCCGAATAAGGCCCCCCAATAAATGCAGGACAGCATGATGATGGCGGAGGTCGGGGACATGCTGAAGGTCAGTGGCAACAGGATCGCAACGCCGTTGGCGCCACCCAGGCCCGGCAACACGCCGATGATGACACCCAGCAGAATGCCGATGCACATCAGCATGACGTTGTATGGCTGCAGGACGATGGCGAAGCCGTGGAACAGGTGGTTGAACTCTTCCATGCGCGTGTCCTGTCATACTGGCCGACTGAACCGTTGCCTCGTCGAATGACGGTTGGTTCGCTGGTATCTTCTTGACCTATTAGGCAACGGCCTCATCAATTTTACGTGCCGAGTTGCCTCTGGCGAAGGCGACCGGTGTCCAAAACGGTGCTCAGATCCCCCACCATTCCTCGATCGGCCCTCGTGGAAGTGGGACCAGAAACCACCATTCGAATGTCGCATAGGTAACGGCCATGACGGAGATGGCTACCGCCGTTGCCTGAAACGCGTTGTATTTTCCATGCCAGATCATGAAGCCGGCGATCAGGATCACCGAAGGCAGGTAGAGTCCGATCCATCCGATCGCAAATACATACACACCTGTCGGGACGACGACCGCGGCCACCTGTCGCAACTGTGTCCATTCGGCAAAAATGCGTGACGGCCCAGCGCGGGAGCATTGCATCAGGCTGACCAGACTCGAAATTGTGATCGCCATTCCGGTCAGGAACGGAAAGAAACCGGATTGCGGTCCCTCGGCACCCCAATTTATCCCGACTTGCAGGCTGCCAAGCATGACGATCAAGGCGAATAACTGCATCACCACCGCGGTGCCGACCTCGACAGCCCGTTGAGACGGTCCGGTTTGGTGGGAGAGGGGGCTGTTCATTGCATTATACCGGATTGAGGCAAAATTTCACTTTGCCGCCAGGAAGCCTGCCTCCTGCATCAGCATGCGGTGGCGTTTCTCTTCGGTATCAACCCATGCTGCATACTCCGCACCGACCATGAACGTTTGTTTGAACGCACCATCGTGCATCAATTGGGTCCATTCGGCGGTTTGGCGCACCTTTTTCATCAGGTTGATGTAGTAATTTACCTGCTCGTCAGCGACGTCGGTCGGCATGAAGATGCCGCGCAGCATCAAGTACTCGACGTCGATGCCTTGGCTTTTACAGGTGGGAATGTCCTGCCAGGACAGGTCGCCGACGATCTTCGTCGTGAACGGCAGGGGGACGCTGTCAAACACGCAGAGCGGGCGGAGCTTGCCGGCGCGCCAGTGCGCGATGGCTTCGATTGGGTTGTTGACCGTGGAGTCGACATGGCTGCCAGCCAACTGGACCGCGACCTCCCCGCCTCCACGGAACGGGATATAAGTCATTTTGGCGCCAACGATCTTCTCCAAGGCGACCGTGATAATCTGGTCTTCCTGCTTCGATCCCGTCCCACCCATCTTCATTTGGCCGGCCGGTCGCGCTCTTGCGGCTGCGACGAAGTCAGGCGTCGTCTTTATTGGGGACCCGGCGTTCACCCACAGCACAAACTCATCGAGAGCCATCATGGCGACCGGGGTCATGTCTTTCCAACTGATCGGAATGCCTGTTGCGAGCGGCGTGGTAAACAGATTGGAGAGGGTGATGATCAGCTTGTGGGGATTGCCACGTGCCGCCTTGAGATCGAGGAAACCTTCCGCCCCGGCACCGCCGGACTTGTTGATCACCACCATGGCGGTTGGCATCAGGTTGTGCTTCGAGATGATTCCCTGAATGACCCGGGCCATCTGGTCCGCGCCGCCACCGGTGCCGGCTGGCACGATCAATTCGACCGGACGGGTCGGCTGCCATGCCGCTTCAACCCGTCCCGCGCTAAACGCAACAAGGGCGGCGGTCGCCGCGAGTAACAGCCTGATCGACGTGGTCATGGTCTTATCCCCCGTTTGGCAACGATGGGGGGGCTGCGTGGCCCCAGAATCCCTTGAGGCCGTTATTTTGCCATGAAAAGTATTAAAACTTAGTTGCAGCGGAGATTGGGCAGAGGAACGACGGGTGGCGCGGGCATGCCGGTGGGCGCAAGGATCGCGGCTCATGATGATGGACGCCCATTCAGGGCGCCATCAATGGGCCAGGCGCTATCAGTCGTAGGCCAGCGCGATCGTCTCCGCCACCAGCGCGGGCCGGGTCGACCCTTCGATTTCCATCTGGCTGTCGAAGGTCAGGCGGACGCCACCCTCGATATCCTCCACGGTTTTCAGGGTCTGGTGCAGGCGGACCCGCGATCCGGCGGGGACCGGCGCGGTGAACCGCACCTTGTTCGAGCCATAGTTGATCCCGCGGGACCGCTGGCGGATGTCGTGGGTCTGGCCTGACAGCATGGCGACCAGGGACAGCGTCAGGTAGCCGTGCGCGATGGTCTTGCCGTTGGGCATTTCCGTCTTCGCGCGGGTCACATCGACATGGATCCATTGATGATCGCCGGTGGCCTCGGCGAATTTGTCGATCATCGCCTGGTCGACCATGACCCATTCGCTGGCCCCCAGGTTTGCCCCGATATGGGCCTTGAGGTCGCCAGGGCGCTCTACCGTTAGCATGTCCGTTCCCTTTGTGATGTGAAGGTGTCTGTGTCTGGCCGGCAACATAGTGTGCTTTATAGTGTGCTTTTTGAAAGGGCTACCATGAGGCGGCTGGCAGGCGCGACCCCGAAAGCGATGCGGGCCCATCGATGAGGGGCCGCAACGCACCGGACGTCCATGGTAGCCCTCTGAAAAGGTGCATTATGTTGCCGGACAGACACTCAGGGGCAGACTACAGCGGGCGCCGGCGCTGTGAAGAGGGGCCGTCAGACCCGACCCATGTTATCGGCGAGCATCCGCGTAGTCCCAGAGGGTGAAATTAAAGTCCTGGGCCGCGCGGGGCTTATGGCAGGTGAAACACGCTTCGACAGGGGCGGGATTGCGCGCGCCGGTTGGCATGAACCGCGCATACTCCCACTCGCCGTTGCGCTTTTCTTCCGGGTAGCCGACGCCCCAGCCCTTGCGCTTTTCCTGGACCCCGATGGCGATGATCGCGGGCAATGCGATGAACCGGCCCTGCTGGTCCAGCATGGGGGTGCCGTTCGGGGCAAGCCGAGCGGCGTGGTCTTCCATGATGATGATCGTGCCGTCGGGGGACGGTTCGCCTTTTTTCAGGGCATCGAACGCTTCGGGGTTTACGTACATGAAGCGAATGATCTTCCGTTCCGCCTTGTCGACCATGGAATAGCGGACGAAGCGCGTCTGATAGTCGGCGGGCAGGGTGATGTTGTCCGGCCCCGGCGTATAGGCTGGCTGGGCGATGGCCGGAGCGACACCGATCAGGAGCAGGGTGAGAATCAGCAAGGTCTTGCGCATGACTTGAAGCTTTCAACGATTGGGTCGCCGCGTTCCGCCGTCACCCAGGCCACCGGTCGGTGACCGCGGTTCCCTGGTGCGGCGGACCTGGCGATCCGTTATTCCCGCTTGTCGACGTCGGACGATCACTGTCGCGGTTTCGGTGGATCGTCCCATGATCCGCTCGTCTCAGGGGCGTTACGATCACACGTCCACGCCGTCGCCGCAAGTGCGGTCAGCGGAACCCAGCCTCGCAATGCACCTCGCAGTGCGCGTTTTGCGCCCCATATGCGAATCGAGGTGTACACTCCCAGCCCGATATCCCCAGACCGAAATCCGCAAGGCGGCAACCCCAAGACGGCGACCCCAAGACGGCGACCAAGGAGCCTATCCATGAAAATCGGCGTGCCCCGGGAAATCAAGACGCATGAATACCGGGTGGGGCTGACGCCCGCCGGGGTCAGGGAGCTGGTCCATCACGGTCACACAGTCCTGGTGGAACGCAATGCCGGCAACGGCATCGGCTGCGACGATGATATCTACCGGGCGGCCGGCGCCACGGTTGTCGACACCGCGGCCGAAGTGTTCGCCGCCGCCGACCTGGTCATCAAGGTCAAGGAACCGCAGCCGGAGGAAATCGCCCGCCTGCGTTCCGGGCAGGTGCTGTTCACCTACCTCCATCTCGCCGCCGACCGCTCCCAGACCGACGCCCTTCTCCGCTCGGCCGCCACCTGCATCGCCTATGAAACCGTCACCGACCGCGCCGGCACACTGCCGCTGCTCGCCCCCATGAGCGAGGTTGCCGGCCGAATGGCGGTGCAGGTCGGCGCGCATTGCCTGGAACGAGAACAGGGCGGCGCCGGCATTCTGCTGGGTGGCGTGCCGGGTGTGCCGCCCGCCAAGGTCGTCGTGCTGGGCGGCGGCGTATCCGGCACCAATGCCGCGCGCATGGCGGTGGGTCTGGAAGCATCGGTCACCATCATCGACAAGTCGCTGCCCCGCCTGAAGGAGTTGGACCTGCAATTCGGTCCGCGCGCGACCACGCTGTTCGCCACCACGGACGCGATCGAGCATGCCGTCGTCGCCGCCGACCTGGTGATCGGCGCGGTGCTGGTGCCCGGGGCGGCGGCGCCCAAACTGGTGACACGGGCCATGGTGCGGCAGATGCGGCCTGGCTCCGTGCTGGTGGATATCGCCATCGACCAGGGCGGCTGTTTCGAGACCAGCCGTCCGACGACGCACTCGGCGCCGACCTATGTGGATGAAGGGGTGGTGCATTACTGCGTCACCAACATGCCGGGCGCGGTGGCCCGGACATCGACCTTCGCGCTGACCAACGCGACCTTGCCGTTCGTGTTGGCCCTGGCCGACAAGGGCTGGCAGCGCGCGTTGCGGGAAGACCCGCATCTGCGCGATGGGCTGAACATCCACGATGGCAAGATCACCCATCCCGCGGTGGCGACCGCGTTCGGGCTGCCCTGCGTGCCGGCGGGGGGCCTGGTCGGCTAAAGGCGACCCGCGACAATCATTGCCGCGGTTGGCGGGGCTATCGGGGATGGAAGAAAGCCTCGGGGCTCCGCCCCGGACCCCGCGAGGGGCGTTGCCCCCTCGACCCCCACCAAGGCTGGGCCTTGGATGCCGTTTATGGGGTCAG
>CAMBXJ010000196.1 GCA_945871455.1 Asaia bogorensis | reverse complement strand
CGGATCGCCGATCAACGTGCCGGTGCCATGCGTTTCGATATATCCGACTGTTTCTGGGCCGATATCTGCGACAGCCAGGGCTTCGCCGACAACCCTCGCCTGACCACTGACACTGGGTGCCAGATAATCCGACTTTCGTGCGCCGTCGTTGTTCAACGCCGATCCGCGAATCACGGCATAGATCGTGTCTGCGTCGGCCATCGCCTGCGCCAGCGGCTTCAGAACGACAATACCGAGGCCGTTGCCGGGAACCGCTCCATCCGCCGCCGCATCGAACGCGCGACAGGTGCCGGACGCCGAGAGCATCAATCCCGGGGCGTGTCGATATGCCCCCTGCGGGAGCGAGATGGAACAGCCGCCGGCCAAAGCCATGTCGCACTGGCCGCTGAGGAGAGCTTCCACCGCCGCATGGACCGCGGCGAGCGAACCGGATGACGCGGACTGGATCATCAGGCTGGGGCCGGTCAAGTCCAGTTTGTAAGCAATACGGGACGCCGCATAGTCCTTGTCACGAGATGTCAGTGCAAAGAAGCTGTCCGCCAGATCGGGTTCCTGTTCGGGATGGTAAGTGCTTTGGGTAATAGACAGATATGTTCCCACGGTCCCGCCATGGGTGCCGGGCGCGTAGCCGGCATGCTCCAAGGCGTGCCAGGCCACTTCAAGTAACAATCGCTGTTGAGGGTCCAGACCTTTCGCTCGGGCCGGCGGATAGCCGAAGAATCGCGCGTCGAAATTGGCAACGCCGTCGAGCCAACCGAAGGCGCGAACGAGACTCGGGTTCGCAAGGTCTTCCGGCGAGAAGCCAGCCGCCAGCAGTTCGCCGTCGGTGGCTCCGCGAATGGCGGAAATCCCCTTGGTCAAATTGTCCCAATAGGCATCGACGTTGGGGGCGCCTGGCAATCGCGCCGCCATGCCAATAATGGCAATGCCGTCAACCCCAGTTTCGGTTTCGTCTGCGGTCATGCGTAACGTTCCCTAGGCCGACGGTGACGAGCGAAACTGAAGGCGCCTCTGTCCGCGGGACGGGCTTCGTGGCATGGCATTACCATTGACCTGTGTAGCGACTGGCGCGTCGCTGACCTTCGGTTGGGAGGTTTGACGGCTCGCCAGGGCTTCCGACAGCGCCCGGACTGTCGCGAATTCGAAGATATCGGTGACGGAGCATCCGATCTGCAACGCTCGATTGATGCGGGCATTGGCGTCGACGGCGTGAAACGAATGGGCGCCGTATTCAAAGAGTTTCCCATCGGCGGGCAGGGTCGGATTGTCCAGCACTTCTTTCCAGATTGCCAATATGCGCTCTTCCAGTTCGGCGGCGCGCACGCCCGGTGCCGCGATCGCTTGCGGCAGCCTGATCTCCTGGAAACCGGCCGCGTCGGGTTGCTTCCACGACGCCAAAGCCTTGCGATCGACCTTCTCATTGGCATTCAGTGGCAGGGCTGCCAGGCGTTCGAAGGTCGATGGGATCATGTAATTAGGCAATGACGCTCCAAGATAGGCGCGCAGGTCGGACGCATCGGGTGGATTGGTCGCGCCGCTCACGAAGAAGGCAGCCAACGACTTGTGATGGGTGCGTCCGCCCCGCACAACGACCGCTGCCTGCTGAATGCCGGGATGGCGAGCGAGCGACGCTTCAATCTCTCCGAGTTCGATGCGAAAGCCGCCTAGTTTCACCTGCCCGTCGACCCGCCCCAGGAATTCGATCAACCCGTCGTCGCGGTAGCGCCCGTGATCTCCGGTGCGATACAAGCGCTCCCCGGTGACGGGATGCCGCACGAAGCGTGCATCCGTGGTGTCCTTGTCGCGCCAGTATCCGCGCGCCAGGCCGACCCCCGCGATATACAATTCGCCTGACATGCCATCCAGGCAGTCGGCCAAATCATCGTCCAGCACGTGAAATCTCTGGTTTCGCATCGGAAACCCGTACGGAACGCTGGCCCATGTCGGATCCTGCGATTCAACCGTATAGGCAATCGACCATATGGATGCCTCGGTGGCGCCACCCAGACTGACAACATCCAATGCCGGGTTGGCCTGGTGCAGGCGCGGGGGCAACCCTATCGGGATCCAATCGCCGCTCATCATGACGAGGCGCAGTGCTTGCAGCGCTTCGGTCGCCTGTTCCGCCGATACGAACAACTGCATGAACATCGGCACGGAGTTCCAGATTGTCACGTTGTGATCGAGCACAAGCCGAGCGAGATAGTCGGGGTCACCGATGGACTTCTGCGCTGGCAACACGAGAACACCGCCCGTGCCCAAGACACCAAAAATGTCATACACGGACAGATCGAAGCCGAGGGCGGACAGGCCCAGCACCCGGTCTCGCGGCGTGACCAAATAGCGGTCATTGACGTCGATAACGGTGTTCAAGGCGGATCGATGCTCGATCATAACGCCCTTGGGCTCGCCAGTGGACCCGGACGTGAATATCACATAGGCCAGGTCATGAGGACTTGCCTGGCGCTTCGGCATCCCGGTCGATGGTGGCGACGGGGGCAGGCGATCGACCTCTACGATCCGCACGCTCGTCGGGCAGGACACCGTGGTCGTGCTGGAGGTCAGCACCGTGGCGACCTCACCGCGGACCATCAGATGATGTCGTCGAGCCTCGGGGAGGGCGGGATCGATGGGGAGGTAGGCACCACCTGACATCAGGGTTCCAATTGCCGCGGCAATCTGCCGCCACCCTTTCGGGAGAACGACCGCGACCAGACGATTGGGTTCGACGGTGCCCAAAGACAACGAAATTGCTTCGGCGTGACGGAGCAATTCGCCGTAGGTAATCGTTGCGTCCGGCGCGATCACGGCAATGTGGTCGGGATGGTCAAGCGCCTGGCGCAGGAACGGTTCGTGCAACAATCCTTCGGCCACGGGATAGTCCGTCGCATTCCGCCGGTCTCGACGTTCCTGTTCCGCGCGATCCAACCAGGCAAGCAGAGGCTGTTCCCACAGGTCTCCCCGCTCGGCCAGCGCATTCAACGTCGCAACCCAGGCAGTAAACATTGCGGCGATAAGGCCGTCGGGAAAGAGACCGTCGATCGCATCCCACGTAACGACCAGGGCACAATCGCTTTCCATAACCTGGACGTCCAGCCATACTTGCGGTGTCTGCGTTGCACCGAAGTCCAGGCGCCCGAGGGAGCCGGACAGCGCCCCGTAGCCAAGCATGCTTGTAAATACAACCGGCATCAGCGTCGGATCGGCACCCGCGGCGCGCAGTTGCAGCACCTTCACGCCGGAGAACCGGGCCTGCCCGAGGTGGTTCGCAAGCTCCTGCCCGACCGCGAGGGCACGACTTCCGAAGGGCAGCGACTGGGCACCATCGAAGCCAAGCAGAACTGTTGAAGTGAAGTCTCCAATGACGGATGAAATGTCGGGGTGAATTCTGTCCCTGTCATTCACTGTCAGATTAAGGCTGAAACGCGGACTGACGGCCCACCGAGCGATGACTTCGCCGAATGCGGAAACCAGTGCAACGACGGGCGTGACGCCTTTTGATCGAGCATGACCCTGTAGTGCCCGCCAGGCGTCTGCGTCCAAAGTCGCGTGGTGGCGCCGCCATGTCCAATCAGCACGAGCATCCAAAGGCTTCATTTCGGGCAGGGTGGGGGTCGGTGGCAGCGTCGGTGCAAGCTTGCTCCAATAAGCCAGAGCAGCCTGGTAGCCGGCCGCGGTCTCCTGTTGCTTCTGGTGCAACACGTAGTCGCGGTAGCCGATCGCGGGTGTTGCAAGGGCGCGGGTCGGGTCGCGCTCCAGATCGCTCCATTGCTTCAGCAGTACCGCCAGGCTGGGAACGTCGATTATCAGCAGATCGATGCTGAGGTGGATGCGAGAACACGTGCGGTCCTGGCTATAGGCCACATGGAACAGCGGCCACTGTTCGGGGTCGAACCGCTCCCGCGCCATGCTGGCACGCAGCGCGACCAGGGTTTCTACCGGATCGTTCCGGTCCCGCCAGTCATGGCGTTCGATTTCATAGCGATCCACCGACGGGAGTACCCGCTGCAGCCCGTTGGCCCCGACAACCGCGCGCAACATGTCGTGCATGACCAGCAGGCGGTTGAACGCGTCTTCCAGACGGCCCGGATCTCGATTCGGTTTGCCGATGAATTCCCAGTAGACATGGCACGGCCCGCCCAACGCGAACCTGGATGTTCGGCCCAGCCAATAGGCCATTTGAATATCTGTCAGTGGGAACGGTTCGAACCGCTGGCCGGGATCGGTAAGGACCTGCTCGGCCGCGGTCTCCGTCTTCTGCGTGGGCAGCATCGCGGCCAGGTCCGCGAGTGTGCGGGCGGACAGCAGGACAGCCGGTTCGGGTGCCGAACCCATCATGCCCCTGATGGCGTCGCGCAACTCAAACGCCAGCAGCGACTCAAGGCCGAGACGTTGCAGGACGGACTGTGGTGACAGTTGTCCTTCAGGAAGGCGAAGCACGGCGGCGGCGGCCGTTCGCAATGTGGTCAGACGCGAATCCTCCGACACAGTCGGGGCATTCGGAATCGTGGCGTTGATCGGGTCGCCAATCCAGAAGCGTTGACGGTCAAATCGATGATTCGGAAAGGTCCGTGCCGGGCGAGCACTGGGGTCGGTCGGAACCACGAAGTCCGCACCGTCAACAAAGAGTTGACCGGCGGCCAGAAGCTGTGCGCGTCCGTCGGAATCCGTCGCTGTCGCCGCGTCGGCGCAAAGTTGGGCTGCCAGGGACGCGAAGATCGGCCGGATATCGGGATCACCCGTTCTGGCCGATCCGAGGCATGCGCCAGACAGGGGCTGCCCATCCGCGGCAGCCAAAATCTGTTCCCGGAGCGATCCGGTGTCCGATGCAACGAATGCCGCGCGCCATGGCAGTTCCGCCGCGGTCGAACGAAGCGCCGCGGCAATGTCGATCAAAGGCGCGACGGCGTCCGACAGCCATTCTCCAAGGGCGCGAAGGCGACCCCGCAGCGCCGCTTCGTCACGCCCCGCAACCAGAAACAATGCCGGCCGCGTCACACTGTCCCGTGATCGGCGGGGCGGCGATCCCCCTTGTTCTACCAGAACAAACCCATTTCCCCCATTAATACCAAATGCAACGACCGCCGCTCGGCGGGGTTGATCGCCAACCACGCGCCATGGGGTCAGGTCTGTATTGACGACCAACGCGGTCGCCGACAGATCCGGCAATACGCCAGACCCGACATGCAGGGACGGCACCAGCATCTCGTGCCGAAGTTGCAACACAACCTTGAAAATTCCCGCCATGCCCGCGGCGGCAAGTGTATGACCGATGTTGCTTTTCGCCGATCCCAATGCGACCGGCTGCGGGCGGCCAAATACTTCGCTCAATGCCGCTATTTCCGCGGAGTCGCCGGCGCGTGTGCCGACGCCGTGGCCTTCGATATAGGATACTGAATCAGGGGAGATGCCGGCACTGGCAAAGGCCGCCCTTGCCACTTCGACCTGAGCGGTCACCGATGGCACGTTCATTCCATTGGTGGCACCATTCTGGCTGACCGCGACGCCGCGGATCACGGCATGTACGGCATCGCCGTTGGCAATGGCATCGGACAGACGTTTCAGAACCAAAACGCCGACTCCTTCGGACAGGGTCAGTCCCTGGCCGTCGGCAGCGAAGGAGTGGCAGCGCCCATCCGCGGACAGGATGGCGGCCTGGTCCGCCATCAAAGCAAGCTGCGGCGTGCTTTGGATCGCGACGGCGCCAGCGATGGCCATGTCGATTTCCCCGGACCTCAGGGCATCGATTGCAAGTTTAAGCGCGGTGATGGCGGACGCACATCCTGTATCGACGGTCAGGCATGGTCCCTTCAAATCGAATACATAACTCAGTCGAGCGGCGAGAGAGGATGGCATTTGGGCAACGAGCGAGGGGCGGTCCGGCGCAATACCGGCCAAAGCGGCTTTCAGAGCGTAATCCGAGGCGCTCGCACCGATGAAAACGCCCGTGCGGCGGTCGGGCGTTTGGTCGCCCGCAAGTCCGGCGTCGGCCAGGGCGAGCCAGGTCTGTTCCAGCAAAACCCGTTGTTGCGGGTCCATCAACAGCGCTTCGCGCGGGGAGATGCCGAAGAAGGCAGCGTCGAAGTATTCGGCGTCGGCGATGAAACCCCCGGTGCGGTGGCGGCCTTCCTGGCCAGCCTCGGCGCCGCACGCGGCGAATTCCCGGTCCGTCCAGCGCCTGTCAGGGACTTCGCCGATCGCGTCGATCCCGTCCCGCAACAGGCGCCAGAACGCACCGACATCCGGGGCGCCGGGGAAACTGCCAGCCATGCCGATGATCGCCACGGCGTCGGACGTTGTGGCTGACATCGGTTTTTCGATGCTGGTCTCGACCGGCCGCGGCGGCGGGGCTGGCAGGGTCACGGCATCATCCGTCAGCACGACCTTGCCAATGTGGCGGGCGCGGGCCAGAAAACGCAACGCAGTCGGAGTGTCATCGAAACGGAATGACGTCAAGGGCAGGGCGGTCAGTTCACCGCTGACGAAACGTTCCATCAACGCGTTAAGCTTGCGTCCCACCAGATCCGGGTTCCGATCGATCTCACCCAGAAGATCGAAAACCGTATAGCGAATGCGAGGGTTAAGGCGGGCCACGTCTTCGGCTGTGCGGATGTCGGTCTTACCGATTTCGATAAAGATCCCACCCGGGCGTACCAACCGTAGTCCCGCGTCGGTCATTGGCCCGGCCAGACAATTCAGCACGACATCGACCCCGGCTCCGGCCGTGGCTTCCTGAACCGCCTCGGCGAACGCGATACTGCGCGAATCGGACACGCAGGTGACGCCGAGTTTAAGAAGGTGTTCACGCTTTTGTGGGCTTCCGGCGGTCCCGAGCATGGTCGCCCCGGCGCCTGCGATCACCTGACAGGCGGCCAGGCCGACGCCGCCGGTTGCCGCGTGCACCAGCACTGTTTGCCCTCCCCCCAGTCGCGCGAGGGTCTCCATCGTCCATACAGACGTAAGGAAAACGATCGGCAGCGATGCCGCTTCCGCGAAGGTCAGGTTGGGTGGCTTGGGCGCTACAAGACTGGCGCGCGTTACGACATGGCGGCGGAGACTGCCGATCGCGATGCCGACCACGGGCTGGCCGACCGACAGCCCGACAACATCGCGACCGAGGCCGGAGATGCGGCCGGAGAACTCCAGGCCCAATGGGCGCGGTTCGTTGCCAATGCGGCCCAACGCTTCCATCACGTCGCGAAAATTCAGACCGGTGGCGACGGTTTCGACCTCGACCTCGCCTGGCCCTGGAGCGGTCCGGATGACAGCACATTTTCTTAGCGCATCGAGACTTCCTGGTTCCGCAACAACCCAGTCCTCGGTCCCGCCCAAATCGGGCTCGCGCGGGGCCGCTGGCATCGGCGTTCGCGGTGCGACGGCGGTGTCGGGATTTACGGCCCCCAGATACTGGGCAAGCCGCGCCGGTGTCGGATGGTCATTAAAGGCCGTCATCGCAATCGCGCGTCCAAGGCGGGCCGACAGCAAGATCGCGGCGTCGCCAGTCAGGATGGAATCGACGCCCAGGTCCACGAACCGCACAGTGTCGTCAATGACACCCGGTTGAATTTCGGCCACCGTTGCCACGACGGCGCGGATGGTTTCCAGCAGCGTACTCGTGGATGTCGTCGGCGCCGTGATTGGCGGGACTTTGACCGGCTCGGTTGTGGTGGCCCCGGCCAGGTATCGCGCCAGTCGCCCCGCTGTCGGGTGATCGTCGATGACCTGTGGCGGCACCTTGATGGTAAGCGCGTCTCCCAACCGGCGAGCAAGGTCGTTGGCCGCCAGCGAGTCGACCCCGATGTCGACCAGACGGGTGTCATCTGTGACGATAGCGATATCGGC
>CAMBXJ010000195.1 GCA_945871455.1 Asaia bogorensis | reverse complement strand
TTACAAATCCAGCTTGATGTTCGCGGCCTTGATCAGTTCCGCCATCAGGTTCCGATCCGCCTCCCGGAACGCTTCCAGTTCCGGCAGCGATTGGATCACGGTGGCGGATCCGGCCATTTGAATCTTCGTCTTCATCTCCGGCGTTTTCGACGCTTTGACGATTTCCTCGTTCAGGCGCTGCTTGATCTCCAGCGGCGTTCCGGCCGGACACCACAGGCTGATCCAGATCGGCACGTCGGAATTCGGATAGCCCAGCTCGGTCAGGGTCGGAATGTCGGGGAATTCGACGCTGCGCTCGGAATGATTGACGTTCAGCAGGATGAGTTTGCCTGCCTTGACATGCGCCGTGGTCACCGGCTCGTTCATCAACTGCACGTTGTTGGACAGAAGATCGGTCAGGCTGTCGGCGCCACCGCGATACGGAACGTGCAGGATGTCGACGCCGGTGCGGTATCTCAACATCTCATAGCGAAGATGCGGCCCGGTGCCGGGTCCGGACGATCCGAAGGCCAGCTTGCCGGGATTTTTCTTGCAATACTCGATCAGTTCCGGAAACGTCTTGACGCCGACGGCGGGATGGATGGCAAAGCCGGTCACGGCGTCACCGAGGCGCGCGATCGGCTCCAACGATTTCGGATCGTAGGACACGGGGCGGAGCAGCGGCAGATTGACCGTCGTCGTGCTGGACGAAATCAGAAACGTATAGCCATCGCCGACCGACCGGGCAGCGGCTTCCGTGCCGATGATGCCGCTGGCGCCGCCCCGGTTCTCGATCACGAATTGTTGGCCGAAAATCTGGCCGAGCTTGTCGCACCAGGGACGGGCGACGATGTCGGTGCCGCCGCCGGCCGCGAACGGCACGATCACCTTTATGGGTTTGTTCGGCCAAGCTTTGGTCTGGGCAATGGCGGGGGCGGCCAGGGGCGGCAAGGTTGCAAGTGACGCACCGGCCAGCCCGGCGCCGGCCCCCAGCTTCAGAAACTTCCGTCGACGCATTTGGTCCCTCCGTGCGGATTTTGTGGCGTTGCATGTAGCACGGATTTTCGGGCGTGGCGTGGGGGCATGCGGCGAATGGCGGTCCAATCCGCCGGGAATGACACAGGTCCCGGAACCGATTATGGGTTTTGTACGCCAGAGCGATGGAGCGTGCAGGAATGGCCGCCCCCGTCTTTCATCTGACCCCGTTGGGACGGATGGGCAACCTGATGATCGAATACATGGTCGCGCTGAAATTCGCGGATATGGTGCCCGGCTGCCGGATTTCGAACATCAGCATACCGGGCTGGAAGATCGACCATCCCCCGTTCCACACCCCGGGGACCATCGTCCGCGAAACCCGCAATCAGCATATCGATCTGCCGGGCCTCGCCGCAAGGATGCAGTCCGGGGAGATCGCGCGGGTCGAATGGCGGGGATTCGGCCAGAGAATGGAAAACCTGCTGCCGGCGGAACGCTATCACGACGTGTTCGTGTCGCCCTTCGGCAGGAACATGGGCTATGGACCGGAATATCTGGTCTGCCCGATCCGTGCCGAAGACATCCTCGGCGCGCCGCATCCCGATTACGTTCTGACCCCGGTCGAATTCTACCGCGATATCGTCGATATGACCGGCCTGACGCCGGTCTTCATCGGGCAGACCTTCCCGAATTACTATATGGACCGTATCCGGGCGGCGTTCCCCGACGCCGTGTATCGCGATCCGCAGGACGATCCGCTGGTCGATTTCGAGACGATCCGCCAGTCGAAAAATGTCGTTGTTGGCGTCTCTACCTACATGTGGGTGGCGGCATGGTTGTCGCGTGATCTCGAGAATATCTACATGGCGGTCAACGGCCTGTTCAATCCGTTGCAGATGCCGGATGTGTTTCTGCTGCCATTCGGCGACAAACGATTCAAATTTACCTTGTTTCCGATCAACTATGCGGTGCCGTTCGAACAACATGCGGCACCGCATCGGCGGATCGCGCCGTACTGGCGGCAGGTGTCGCATGACGTTTTGCGGCGACAGATCGACGAAGCGCCGCGGTTTGCTCCGTCAAAGGAGGACCTGCTCGAAACATTCGACGAAGACTATTACCTGCGAACCTATCCCGACGTGGCCGCGGTCGCCGAATCGCAGGGACGATCATTCGCGCGATATCATTACGGTCTGAACGGCATCGAGGAAGGACGCCTGCCCACGCCATTCGATGCAAGGTGGTATGCCAATCAGTATCCGCTCGCCGGTTTTGAAGTATCACAAGGTGATTATCGCACGTTTTTCGATCATTACGCAGCGATCGGCCGAGCGCGGGGCTATCGGCCTGGTCCGGGGGGGGCGGGCATGGCGGCGAGGTGACCGGATTTCGCCCAGACCCGGCAGCCGGATGGACCGGACGCGCCGACGAACACCGATCCTGGCGGCAGGCGCAGCCAGGACTGTGCCACGAAAGGCTCGCCGCCCACGTCGAATGATCCCGCCAGAACCAGCAACTCCAGCCCGCCAGGCGCCGCGATCTCTACCCGCGTCCGGGGCGCCCATTCTTCCAGCCGAACATCTTCCACCCCATCCTTGAACAGCGGCAGGATGGTTACGGCTGGTCGGTCCGGATCCGGTGTGAAGGCCGCCCGGTCGGTCGCCAACCGGACCGGCGTCCGGTCCGCCGGATCGAACTGCCAGAGTTTCACGAAAATGGTGCAGCCCGCGGCCGACCCGGGCGTGTGGCGCGAGGTCGGCGGGTTGCGGACATAGCTGCCCGGCGGATAGTCGCCATGTTCATCCTGAAACACGCCGTCCAGGACCAGGAACTCCTCGCCGCCGTCGTGAACATGTGGGGAGAAGTGGCTGGCGGGTGCGTAGCGGACGATGGACGTGGCGCGCGCCACTTCCGCGCCGACTCGGTCGAGCATGCGTCGATGCACGCCCGCCATGGGGGATGGCACCCAATCCAGGCTGCCCGCATGGACCGCCGCGCGTTGACTGAAATCCGCGTTCAAATGCATCGGTGTCCTCCTGTCGGTTTCTGAAGCTACGTAGAAACCGGCAGTCCGGCACCAATACCCGCGCCGCGCAGGATGCCGCAAATCACCGCCATGCGGCAGATCGCATCGCCGGTAAAACGCCCGATCGCCGCCGCGACGTCCGGGCGCTGCCGCGCCGGCAAGGCCGCGAGCGGCGCCGGTTCGCGTTCGGCGATCGCCTGGGCGCGCATCCGTGCGGTGGCGAGCGTATCGGCGATGGCCGCGGACAGGCGCCCCTCCGCGTCCAACGGCGCCAGAAGCGTCCACGCCAGCCCCAGATAGGCCGGCCAGTGCGCCAGGTTGCGATACATGCTGGCCAGCACGGGATCGGTCCCAACCGCGCCGATCCGGTTCAACCGCGGGACGAGCGCCGCGGTCATCGGCGCCATCTGGTCCAGCCGCAACAGCGGCGGCAGGTTCAGTTCGCCATCCGCCTGTCGGATTGGCGGTATCCGGGGGCGAGCACCGGCGGTTGGTTCGGGTGGATCGGCCAGATGCCGCTCCAGCACCGAAAGCGCCACGAGCGCCATCGGATTGGTCCGCTCATAGGCGTCCAGCACGGTGCCGATCCGGGCCATGTCGTCCGGGCCAAGCCCAACGGCGGCGAAAACCTCGGCTGGCACCATTGGAATGACTGGCAGCCTGCGCGCGGCCCGCAGGGCGTCGGCTTCCTCGGCGATAATGCCCGCGACGTAAAGCGGGCGCAGCGTGCCCCAGGCCCAGGGCAGCGCGCCCGGAATTGTCGCCAGATGCCGCCAGACGAGGTTGACGACGCTGACGCCGTACACCGCGCGAATGTCGGCGAAGATCGACGCGATCTCGCCGGTGGCCTCTGCCTCGGTCACCGCCGCGACTGGATCGCTCATGCGTGTCTCTTTCCTGTACGCCCGAGATCACAATAGGGCATCGTCGCGTCGGGGACAGGCCCACAGGCGCCGGACCCGTGTCTGGCGATTGGTCTGTCACGGTCCTGGTTCGGCGCCCCCCTGGCTGGAGAGCCATTGTTTGGCATCAAGGCCGCATATCGTATTGTCGCATCGGACAGCGGTGATGACCGGGTTCCGCTCGTTTTGACGGCATCGTTTCCATGTCGGCCATCAATGCCTGAAAAAATAGGAGGGACGCACATGCTCGAAACGTTCAGCGGCGAGACCCGGCTGTTTCCGATCATCGGCGACCCGATCGTCTTCGTTAAATCGCCGCGACAACTGACCGACGGTTTCGCGGCCAGGGGCCACAACTGTGTCTGCGTGCCGATGCAGGTGCCGGAGGGAAGCCTGGATAGTGTCATGCAGGGGCTCTCCCTGGTGCCGAATATCGACGGTCTCCTGATCACCATGCCGCATAAATCCGCGGCATTCGCGTATTGTGCCACCGCGTCGGATCGGGCGAGGCTGCTGGGGGTGGTGAGCGTCATGCGCCGCAACAAGGACGGCTCCTGGCATGGCGACATGCTCGATGGCCTCGCTTTCGTGAAAGCGCAGACAGACCAGGGCGCGCGACCGGAAGGCGCGCGGGTGCTGCTGGTTGGCGCCGGCGGGGCGGGCAGCGCCATCGCCGTCACGCTGCTGGAGGCCGGGGTCCGGGAACTGATCGTGCATGACACGGACGGCGCGCGCGTCGCCCATCTGATCGCGCTTCTGTCGGACCTGGGCCGCGGGCGCATCGCCGCCGGTCCGCCGGATCCGACCGGCTGCGACATGGTGTGCAACGCGACCCCGATGGGCCTGGGGCGCGCGGACAAGTTGCCCGTCGCGGTGCATTTGCTGACCGCTTCCATGTTTGTGGGCGACGTGATCGCCGGACATGGGACCACGCCGCTGTTGCGTGCCGCCCGAGCGGCGGGGTGCGCCACGGCGGATGGCGCGCAAATGGTCACCGCCGTGCAGGAGATGATGCTCGATTTCATGCTTGCAATCTGAGATGCGGCCGGAGTCCGGCACTGTCGGTGCGCCGCCGCCTATGGGTCATCGGCTCCGTCGGGCGGTATGACCAACGCCGGCCCGTTGGCACGACCGGCCGAACGCATGGCGGTCAAGGCCGGTGATGTGTCCGGGGAGCCGAACAGCGCCTCTACGGGCATCCGAAGGCGGCGGCGCCAGTTGGGGCGCTCCCTGTCCGTGCCGGGAAGATTGACGCCGATTGGCTCGCTCGCCAGGTCGTCGGCCTGCACCAGGGCCAGAACGCAGGGTGTGGCGGCAATCAGGGCATGCATGGCGGCGTCAGGTGGGTCGATTGCGTCGGGGCTGGCGGCATCGTCCGCCACGCCTTCCGCGCGCGCAAAGGCGACCAGGGCCGCTTTTTCCGTCTGGCGCTCCTGGCGGGCGGTTTCGACCGTTTGGTTGTCAAGGAAGCCCAGATCGCGCTGTTCGGCGATGTCGGCGCCCTTCCACCAGCCTGCCAGAGTCGGCAGGTCGTGGGTGGATACGCAGGCAGCCGCCAAGGAAGGCCACGTCGCGGGGGGACGGAAGGTTGGCCCGTCCCGTTCGAACCACAGCACGCGGTAGGACAGGACCCGGGCCTCGTTCAGGCGGTCGCGGATGCCGTCGGGGACGGTGCCCAGGTCCTCGCCCACGATCAGGCAGCGGGCGCGGACGCTTTCCAGGGTCAGTTGGCCCAGCAGATGGTGGAAGGGAAAATCGAGGTAGGTGCCCTCGGACCCGCGCGCGCCCTCGGGGACCAGAAACAACCGGCGCAGGCCCAGCACATGGTCGATCCGCAACGCGCCGGCGTGGCGCAGATTGGCCGCTATCAGGGCGGCGAACCCGGCGAACCCGTCGCGCGCCATCGCCAGCGGATCGGGCGGCGGCAGGCCCCAGACCTGGCCGGCGGCGGCGAAGGGATCGGGTGGCGCGCCCACCGACACGCCTTCGAGCATCATGTCCTGACAGGCCCAGGCCTCGGCCCCATCGGGCGCGCAACCGACCGCGAGGTCCCGGTAAAGCCCGATCGACAGACCGGCGGCGACGGATCGCGCCGCTGCCTGGCCCAATTGCCGGTCGGCCAGCATCTGCATGTAGCAGACAAACCGGATGGCGCGCGCGTGCCGGTCGGCGAAGGCGGTGACGCAGGGGGACGTGGGATGGCGCAGGGATGCGGGCCAGGCCCGCCAATGCGTGCTGCCGCGGTGGGCGGCGATGGCCTCGAAACGGGCGAAATCGCGCAGAGGTCCGCCACCCGCCGCGATGAATGCGTCCAGGGCGGGATCGTCGGCGCCGCCGGCGGCGAACGCGGCTTCCAGAGCGCGCTGTTTCACGGACCAGACGCCCGGATAATCCACCATTGCGGGGGCCGACAGGGCCGCGAACGCGCTGGGGGTGGCGCCGAGCAGGGCGGCGATGTCGATATAGATCGGGTCGAGAAAGCCGCGATGCGACGGGTGATAGGGGCTGGCGCGGGACCGGTCGCCGGGAAACAGGGCATGCAGCGGATTGAGCCCGACCACCGCCGCCCCCGCCCGCGCCGCGGCCTCGCCCAGTTCCGCCAGGGTGGAGAAATCGCCGATGCCCTGATCCTGTCGGCCGCGTAACGTATAGAGATGCGCGGCGATGCCGAATCGGCGCTGTCCGGCCGCGAGTTCATCCGGCAGATGGCAGCGCGCCGGCGCCACGGTCAGGTGACAGGTCGTCGCCGTGTCGTCGTCCAGGGTCAGTTGGTGGCGTCCCATCGGCGGAGGCGGCAAGGTCAGCGCACCGCCGGCCGTCAGGATGCTGCCCGTCGGGATGCCAGAGGTCGGGATACCAGAGGTCGGGAAACGGGTGGTGGTCCCGTCTTCCGACCGCAGCGTGACCCAGGTGGGGCGGTGCAGCGGGCCGATCGGCACCTGGATGGGTTGGCCCATGATCGTGGTCAGCGCCATCGGAAGCGGCCGCGGCGCGGTCAGCCGATGCAGACTGTCGCGCCAATCGCCCAACGTGGCGCAGGGCAGATGCATCGATGTCAACAATGCCCGCTTGGTGTCGTCGCTGGTCCGATGCTCCTGTCCGGACATGTCCCACCAGGATGCCGCGATGCCCGCCTTGGCGGCCAGGCGCTCCAGCGCGTCCGAGGATACGCCGGATCGGCGTTCGATTGCCGGCGCGGGGTGGGCGCGAAGCAGCAGGACCGAGCGGGCGGCGACGGCGATGGTGCGGTCCAGAGCGCCGGTCCGGTCCGGTTCGGCACTGTCGATCGCCACTCGCCAGTGCGACCCGGCCGGTGGCAGGGGCAGGGTGAGGCTGACCGGCTCCCGACCGGCGTGCAGAACCACCAGCACCGTGTCCCCGTTCGGTCTGGTCCCGCCCGGATCGGCCGCATCCGCATAAGTTCCATTGGAACCATCTCCACCCGGATCGGCGCCATGCAGCATCGCCACGAGGGTCCGACGTTCGCTGTCCCACCAATCGGCCTCGGCCATGGAATGCGCGTTTCGCGACAGCCAGGTGACATCGGGGATCGAAGTTTCGTCCACCGGCCCGCCGGTCAGCGGCCGCGGACCGCGCAGGCAGGGCAGCGACCGGCGCAGCGCGATCAGGCGGGTGGTGAAGTCCCGGAGGCCCGTGTCGAGACCAGCCCAATCGAACCAGGCGGTCTCGTTGTCCTGCGCATAGGCGTTGTTGTTGCCGCCCTGGGTCCGCCCGCACTCGTCGCCCATCGACAGCATAGGCGTACCCCGAGACAACAGCAGGGTGGCCAGCAAGGCGCGGATGTCGCGGGCGCGGGCGCGCAGGATCGCGGGGTCGGTGGATGGCCCCTCGGCGCCGTGGTTCCAACTGAAATTCTCGTCGGTGCCGTCGCGGTTGGCCTCGCCGTTGGCGGTGTTGTGCTTGTGGGCGTGGGCGACGAGGTCGGCCAGGGTGAACCCGTCATGCGCGGTGATGAAATTGATGCCTCGCG
>CAMBXJ010000194.1 GCA_945871455.1 Asaia bogorensis | reverse complement strand
CTGCCGGTTTTGCCTTGACGATCAGCCGAAATCGGCCAATGGATCGGCGGCCATGGGCGCTCACGATAGTTGACGCGCATCGCTCACGCTCATTGTCGCGCTACACCACCATGCATCCAGCGCCGCCTGTTGCGCCGCAACGGTTGCCGCCGGAGGGCTTGCCGCGTCCTCACCCAGGACACGGTGCATGCGCTCATGGCGTCCATTCTGATCCGGCCGCCCGGGCGCGATGCGATCGGGCCAAACTTCCAGCTTCAAAAGCCAGACCGACAGACGCGACAGACCCGCCAGACCTCGGCGGCTGGCGAAGGGGCTGCGGTTGTCGGTCCGCAACGCCCGCGGCAGACCGTGGGTCTGAAACAAACGCGTCAGGACGGGTATGACATCGGCAGCCGTCAGCCGTGGAACCGCTTCGCATGCCAAAATGAACCGGCTGCTGTAGCCGTCGGTGACGGTCAGCGGCTCGAAGCGCACACCGTCCCCCGTGCGGAACCGCCCTTTGAAGTCAGCTGCCCAGCTTTCATTCGGAGCCGAGGCTTCGACCAACGCAGGTGGTGGTGAGCCCGGCCGGCGGGTGTGGCGGCGGCGCTTCGATACGCCTTCCCGGCGGAGCAGATCGCCGATCGTGCTCGCGGCTGGCCAGACGATCTCCGGATGATCCTTCGACAAACTGACCAAGAGCTTCCGAGGACCCCAGGTCGGGCGGAGTTCGCGCAAAGCCAGAACGGCCTGGGAGGTCTACCGCGTCATGCTCAACGTCTGTCCGAGGCGCGCACGGCTGCGATCCGCAAGACCCGCCGCACCAGATCCCTGATACCGTACGAGCCACTTGTAGCCGGTCTTACGCCTGATCCCGTAACGGGCGCACAAAGCCGTCAAAGGGATTTCACCGCGTTGGCTTTCGCCAACGAAACACATACGCAGTTCCGTGATACTTCGCTCGGTCCAGGGCATCGGGAATACCTCCGGATGCCGAGCTTTCGCTGTTACCTATGTGCCCGGTCCAGGGTGTTACCTATGGGGCCGGTTTGTACCACAGGCACCCCTCGCGCGCCGCTGCGTCTGCCTTTGAATAGGCGCTCCGCACCGCGCGGGTCCCCCCTATGGACTCCCGGCACAAGCCTTGGCCGGGATCGGCGGATATTGGACGCCACGTGGCAGGCCGTCGCGCAGCGAAGGGGACACTCCATCTTTGCATCGACAGGGGGTCTTCAGCCTGTTTACGCCGCCTTCGCCATCTCCCGCAGCACGTACTGCAAGATGCCGCCGTGCTGGTAGTAACCGACCTCGTCCACCGTATCGATGCGGCACGTCACCGGCACCCGATCGGTGGTGCCGTTCGCGCGATGAATCACCAAGGTCAGATCCATTCGCGGCTTAATGTCCTGCAAGCCGACGATGTCGATGGTCTCCTCACCCGTGATGCCGAGGGTCTTGCGGTCCATGCCGTCCTTAAAGGTCAAAGGCAGTACACCCATGCCCACGAGGTTTGAACGGTGGATACGCTCGAAGCTTTCGACGATCACCGCCTTGGCACCCAGCAGGAACGTGCCCTTCGCCGCCCAGTCGCGCGACGATCCCGTGCCGTATTCCTTGCCGCCGAAGATAACCAGCGGCACGCCTTCCGCCTTGTAACGCATCGCCGCATCGAAGATCGGCATCTGCTCGCCGGACGGCAGATGCTTCGTCATGCCGCCTTCGACATTGTTCAGCATCTCGTTCCGGATACGGATGTTGGCGAAGGTGCCGCGCATCATGACTTCGTGATTGCCGCGACGTGCGCCGTAGCTGTTGAAGTTGGCCTGGGTTACCTGCCGCTCCAGCAGATAATCGCCCGCAGGTGACGTCTTCCGGATGGAGCCGGCCGGGCTGATATGATCGGTCGTGATCGAATCACCTAGTTCCGCCAGAATCCGAGCCCCCACCACATCTCCAACCGGCTTCGGGTCCATCGTGATCCCCTCAAAATAAGGCGGGTTCTTCACGTAGGTGGAACCATCTGACCAGCGATAGGTGGCGCTGTCGCCCTCGACTTCCAGAGCCTGCCACTGCTTCGGCCCCTTGGTCACTTCGCTGTAGCGCTTCAGGAACTGGTCACGAGACAGGCACGTCGCGATGACGTCGGCGATTTCCTTGTTGGTCGGCCAGACGTCACGCAGATAGACTGGGTTGCCATCGTTGCCGATCCCCAGCGGGACGGTGGTGATGTCCTCGGTCACCTTGCCCAGCAGCGCGTAGGCCACCACCAACGGCGGCGACGCCAGGTAGTTCGCCCGCACATTGGCGTGCACCCGGCCCTCGAAGTTGCGGTTGCCGGAGATCACGGCGGTGCCGACCAGCTTGTTGTCCTCGATCGCATCGACGATCGCGTCGTCCAGCGGGCCGGAGTTGCCGATGCAGGTCGCGCAGCCATAGCCCACCAGGTTGAAACCGATGGCGTCCAGGTCGGCGGTCAGGCCGGCCTTGTCCAGATAGTCGGTCACGACCTGCGATCCAGGCGCGAGGGACGTCTTCACCCAGGGCTTTGGCCGCAGACCCTTGGCATGCGCCTTGCGCGCCACCAGGCCGGCGGCGACCAAAACCGACGGGTTCGACGTGTTGGTGCAGGAGGTAATCGAAGCGATCACCACGTCACCATGCGTCAGTTCGTAGTTCTTGCCTTCGACCTTCACAGACAGTCCGACATCGGCGGCGGGAACACCCAGACCCTTGGTCAGGTCGGCGTTGAACGACGAGGAGATGTCCTTCAGCAGCACCCGATCCTGCGGTCGCTTCGGCCCGGCCATGGATGGCTCGACCGTGCTCAGGTCCAGTTCCAAGGTGTCGGTGAAGATGGGGTCGGGCTGACCGGGCTCGCGGAACATGCCCTGGGCCTTCAGATAGGCTTCTACCAGCGCGATCCGGTCATTGTCGCGGCCGGACAGGCGCAGGTAGTCCAGAGCGATCTTGTCCACTGGGAAGAAGCCGCAGGTGGCGCCGTATTCGGGCGCCATGTTGCCGATGGTGGCACGGTCAGGCAGGCCCAGATCGTCCAGGCCGGGGCCAAAGAATTCAACGAATTTCCCGACCACGCCCTTGCGGCGCAGCATCTGGGTGACGGTCAGTACGACGTCGGTGGCGGTCACGCCTTCCGCGGTCTTGCCGGTCAGGCGGAAGCCGATCACGTCCGGGATTAGCATGGCGATGGGCTGGCCGAGCATGGCGGCTTCGGCTTCGATGCCGCCGACGCCCCAGCCGAGGATGCCCAGGCCGTTCACCATCGTGGTGTGGCTGTCGGTGCCATACAGCGTGTCGGGGTAGGCAATGGTCCGGCCCTCGTTCTGCGATGTCCACACGCATTGGCCCAGATATTCCAGGTTCACCTGGTGGCAGATGCCGGTGCCGGGCGGCACGACGCGGAAATTGCTGAACGCTTCCTGGCCCCAACGCAGGAACTTGTAGCGTTCGCCATTCCGCTCGAACTCGATCTCCTCGTTCTTGCGGGCCGAATCGGCGGTGCCGAACACGTCGATCTGCACCGAGTGGTCGATGACCAGATCCACCGGCACCAGCGGGTTCACCTTCTGAGGATTGCCGCCCAGGCGGGTGATGCCGTCGCGCATCGCCGCCAGATCGACCACGGCCGGCACGCCGGTGAAATCCTGCATCAGGATGCGAGCGGGCTTGAACGGCACCTCCTTGGTCGAGCTGCCGTTTTCCAGCCACCCCACCACGGATTTCGCATCATCGACGGTGTAGCTGCGCCCATCCTCAAACCGCAGGACATTTTCCAGCAGCACCTTCAGGCTGACCGGCAGGCGGGAAAAATCGCCCAGGGTCTTCGCGGCTTCCGCCAGCGAGAAATAGTCGTATTGCTGCCCGGCCACGGTCATGGTGCGGCGGGTCTTCATGCTGTCGTGGCCGAGTGTCGTCATTCGCCGGTTCCACCCTGTTTTGCAGGGCGCCTCTTGTCTTGTTTGGGCGGCGGAGGATGGAGCGCGCGCCGCGGATGCGATAGGGATAACGGCGGCTTTAAACACACCGGCCGGCACTCGTCCATCGGGCGATCACGCCGTCGGTCCCGTCGGGGATTCCAGAGTGCTCAGGGCAGAGGGGTTGGCGGCTTTCCGTGGGGAGCGTCTGGTTTTTTGCGACCTGGGATTCGCGGTGCCGGCGGGCGGTGCCCTGGTGCTGGCCGGCCCGAACGGGTCCGGCAAATCCACCCTGCTTCGTGTGTTGGCCGGCCTCGGGCGGCTCGCCGCCGGGCAACTGCTGTGGCAGGGGGCCGATGCCCTGGACGATCCGGCACTCCACGCCCGCCGCGTTTCCTACATCGGTCATCTCGACGCGGTGAAACCAACCCTTACGGTGGAAGAGAACCTGCGCCTCACGCCCGGTCATCCGAAGGGTGATGTCCGGCGCGCGCTGGACGCCATGGGGTTGGCGGAACTGGCGGACCTGCCGGCGCGGATGCTTTCGGCCGGGCAGAAGCGGCGGTTGGCCCTGTCCCAACTGGCCCTGTCGTCCACGCCGCTGTGGCTGCTCGATGAACCCACTCTGGGCCTGGACACCCAAGCCATAGCGCGGTTCGGCGACCTGCTGTCCTCCCACCGTTCGGCTGGCGGGATCGTGGTCGCGGCAACCCATGTGCCCTTGCCGGTCAGCGATGTCTCGGAATTGCGGCTGGCATGAGTCCGCGTTCCAAGGAAGAATCGGTGGGCCGTATGGCGCTTGCGATGCTGGTCCGTGAATTGACGTTGTCCCTGCGCCATGGGGCCGACAGCTTGGCCGCGCTGCTGTTTTTTGTCCTGGCTGCCTCTTTGTTCCCTTTGGCCATTGGACCGTCATCCGAGGCCCTGGGCCGGATCGCGCCTGGCGTGATCTGGGTTTGCGCCCTGCTGGCCGCGTTGCTACCGCTGGATCGCCTGTTCGGGTCGGATTTCGAGGACGGATCGCTGGACCAGCTTCTGCTGAGAGGTATGCGCCCCAGTTTGGTTGCGGCGACCAAGGCCACGGCCCACTGGATTGTGACCGGCGTACCGCTGTTGCTCGCGGTTGGACCTATGGCGACGATGCTGCATTTGCCCCCGGACGCAATCTCCACGCTGGTGGCGGGTCTGGTTCTGGGCACGGCCCTGCTGTCGCTGCTCGGCACCATGGCCGCGGCCATCGTTCTGGGCGCGCGCCGGGGAGGGGTTCTGCTGCCGTTGCTCGTGTTGCCTCTCGCCATGCCGGTGTTGATCTTCGGCGTCGGCGCGGCGGATGCGGTGTCGGGAGGCCTCTCGGCTCAGCCGCATCTGCTATTGCTGGGGGCCATGCTCGCCGCCGCTTTGCCCCTGTGCCCACTGGTGGCCGGCGCCGCGTTGTGTAGCGCGGCGGAGTAGATGCAAAACACCCGGCTTTCCCACTGGAACGCTGTCGCATCCGCAGCAAGCGCGCTCGGCGGGCTGGGCGGCCAGAAAGGCCAGAGAGGCCTGGGCGGCCGAGGCGCTGTTCGAACCGCGCCCGCACCAGCCGCCTCATCCGATGGAGCGCTCCGGATGGATGCAGTGGCATGTGGTCGGGCTGGCGTTTCTGCTCGCCAGCCGAGACCTGTTCACGTTGGAGAACCATGCGGCCCGGCATGTGCCGGCGGTGTTTTGGGGCGGATGGTCGGTTTACGGGCCGCGGGCATTGCGGGACCGCGGGTGTGATGTCCGTCGGGTTGGGGAAACCGATACATAAGCGGACCAAAGCGGATTTTAGCCGCATCACGGCATCTGTCCGCGCTTTGAATCTAAGGAAGATAGTGCTCTGCACGAAAAATGAGCCAATGCGCCAAAGTTTGGGGTATTGCATAAGATTGAGATGATCGGTCCCTGAAAGCAGAGCGCAACCAGAAGAAGGGATAATGCGCGAGAGTTAAGCAGTTTGGCGCGCACAGGGTGCCCAAATCTCGTTCGGGTGCCAACCACACTGTCATATGGGGGGACAAATGCGCAATTCTTTAGTTCTGGTGGGTTTCACGTCGGTGGGATTGCTCGGGATGAACCCCACTCCTGCACTCTCGCGGGACGCATTGGGCGGAGGCGCGTCCTTTCCGAATGCCATGTATCAAAAATGGATAGAGATGGCCAAAGCGCAGGTTGGCATCACCATCCAATACAGTTCAGCCGGGGAAGCCGGGGCGGGGCAGAGCAAAGTCCTGGCACGCGAGATCGGCTTTGCGGTATCGGGCCTGCCGATGCCCGCATCCATCCGGAGCGCAGGCAATTTGCTGCAATTTCCCGTCGTTATCGGTGCCGTGGTTCCGGTGTTCAACATACCCGGCGTGGCATCCGGGCAGCTTCGACTGAACGGCGCCTTGTTGGCGAAGATCTTCACCGGCGGAATCAAACGCTGGAATGATCCGGCGATCGTTGCCATAAACTCAGGCATATCACTGCCGGATCTGGAAATCCGCCCGGTCAGCATTCGCGATGCGGGCGCGGGTGCCAGTTTCGGGTTCACCCAATATATCCTCGCCGCCGACGCTGAATGGCGCGACAGGCATGGCACGATTGTCACGCGGCGCTGGGCGGTCGGTTCCAACGTCGAAGATGCGTCCGCGATGGTTGAAACAGTCAAAGTCCTGTCCGGAAGCATCGGTTATATGCCCTACGGTCTCGCAATGAGGACGAAGCAACCGCTGGTCGCGCTATGGAACCCTGCCGGGAAATTCGTGGTTCCAACCCTCGCCGGGATTGCCGCGGCATCGGCGCATGCCGATTGGAACGCCGCGACCGATCTTGTCATGACACTGGTCAACCAGCCGGGCGAAGAATCCTGGCCGATTGCGCAGACCAGCTACGCGCAAATCCCGCTGGATCCTCAGGATCCCGCCCGCAGCATGGCCGTTCGGCGGTTCTTCGACTTCGCATATGGCCAGGCTGGTTCAATCCTGGCGGATTTTGGCTTTGTCCCTCTGTCCCCGGATGTGCAGAACAGGGCTCGCGCCCTGTGGACCAAAGTCGGCAGTTGACCTGGCAACAGGACCGAGCGGCGGGTCACGCGCGCGGGGTTAGCAGGTGGAACGGATAATCCGGTGCGGATCGGCGCTCGCCCTGCCAGAAACCGTGTGGGTCGAGCACGCCGAACGACCTACGGCCGATGCAGTTCGGCGCGCGGCCGGGTCACGGTCCGGACGCCGTTCTTGAACACCGCCAACGGCGCCCGCAACTCCGCCACCGCCTGTTCCGGGGTTGCGGCATCGACAATCACGATATCGGCCGGATTGCCCGGCGCGATGCCATAATCGGTCAGGTTCATCAGGCGGGCAGACCGGGATGTCAGCATATCGAAACAATCTCGCAACCGGTGAGACTGCCCGATCTGACAGACATTCGCCTGAAGATTCGCCATGCGGATCAGTGAACAATCTCCCATCGGCGTGAACGGGTTCTGAATGTTGTTGGAGGAGATCGAGCAATTCACCCCGTGCTCCACCAGCAGGTTGGCGTCCGCCAGGCCGCGCCGGACATTGTGGTCCTGATCGCGCCCCTGCATGAAAAGGTCGGTGGCCGGCAATACGGTCACCGCGACGCCGACATCGGCGATGCGGCGAGCCAGGACGTTCAGGTCGCGAACCGGCATCGTGGAATACTTGCACCCGTGCCCAACCGCGACGCGGCCGCCGAGGCCGTACCGCTCGGTCAGGTCGCAAACCAGATGGATGTCCATGTCGTCGGGCGAATTGCCGGAGTCCAGGTGCATGTCGATATCGACGTCATATTCTCGGGCCAGATCGAAAATGCGGTGGATATGCGTGACCTTGTCCGGATCATAGTTGGGGGCCGCGCCGATGACTTTGGCGCCACGTTTCAAAGCCTGCACAAGCAATTCGTCGGAACGAGGATTGTCGGTCAGACTTTCTTGCGGAAAGACGCATAATTCCAGATCGATCGC
>CAMBXJ010000193.1 GCA_945871455.1 Asaia bogorensis | reverse complement strand
ATTTCCGTGGTTTGGCTCCCCGACCATCCCAGAGCGGTTCCACAACGACTGGAAACCGCTGACCGTTCTCGGTTCTTGTTTGATCGCATGACACGCGCGCTGTTGCCGTCCGCGCGGGGTGATCATGCTCTAAACCAGCGGATACTCGACTTCCGCCGTGTAGATCGCCTGCTCCTTGCCGAGCAGAGAGCTGAACAGGGTGAAGTGCTCGACCGGGACGGGGTCGGCCCGGAACAGGTTATGCGCCTGCATGAACGCCGCGACCTTGCTTTTCACCGCGTTGTCCAGGCGCGCCAGGGTCACATGCGGCTGGAAGCGACGTCGCTCCGCCTCCAGGCCGCAGCGCTGCAGCGCGGTTTCGATCTTGCCGCGCAGGTGCTCCAGTTGCTGATTGCGCTCCACCCCGGCCCAAAGCGCCGACCCGCGTCCGGTTTTGGAGAATGTGCCCAACCCGGCCAGGGTCAACGCGAAGCCCCGCACTTTCAGGGCGGCCAGGGCGTGGTCGACCTCCTCGGCCTGAAACCCGGGGACTTCGCCGATGAAGCGCAAGGTCAGGTGGTAGTTTTCTTCCGGCACCCAACGCGCGCCGGGAATCCCCGCCCCGGCCATGTCCGCCAGCCGTTCCCGCAGCGACCAGGGCAGATCGAGCCCGACGAACAGTCTCATCCCGTCCGCGCCTTATCTAGCAGTTGTTCCACCAAGGGCAGAATGCGGGCAACGATCTGGCGCACGCCTTCCGGGTTCGGGTGGATGCGGTCGGCTTGGTTCAGCCCCGCCTGCCCCGCCACGCCTTCCAGGAAGAACGGGTCGTAAAGCACGCTTGGCCGGCCGCCGAGCCGATCGAACACCGACCGGAACGCGGCCTGGTAGTCGGGGCCCAGATTGGGCGGCGCATACATGCCGCTGAGCAGCACCGGGATTCGGCGCTGGGCCAACCGGTCCAGAATCGAGGTCAGGTTGGCTTCGGTCTCGCGCGGATCGATCCCGCGCAGCCCATCATTGCCGCCCAACTCGACAAGCGCGGCATCCGCGCCATCCGCCAATGCCCATTCCAGGCGCGCCTTGCCGCCGGCGGTGGTATCGCCCGAGACCGCGCCATCGACGATCACGACGTCTCGCCCCTTGGTCCGCAAGGCTGCAAGAATCTGGCTCTGGAACCCATCGGCGCGCGCCAGCCCGTATCCCGCGGTCAGCGAATCGCCCAGCACCAGCAACCGAAGCGGGGCCGCCAAGGCCACCCGGCCGCCCGGCAAAGCGGCGGCCAACGCCGTGATCAGGAGGCGGCGGCGTGACAATCGCTCCATCCATGCGTCTTCGGGGTTCTTCCGGCAGGTGAGAACGCCATATGCTGCCGCCATGGATGCCATCTCGCCGCCCCGTACTGAAGCCTGCTCCGCGCAACCACTGATGCGGGTCAGGAACCTGCACCTGACCGTGCCTTCCGCCGCCGGGCCGGTCAACATATTGCGTGGGATCGATCTGGATATCGCGGCCGCGGAAGCCGTCGGCATCGTCGGCCCATCCGGGTCCGGCAAGACCAGCCTGCTGATGGTGCTGGCCGGACTGGAACGCGCGACGTCCGGCAGCGTCCAACTGAACGGCCAGGAGATCACCGGCCTCAACGAGGACGCGCTGGCTCGCCTGCGTCGGGAGCGGATCGGCATCGTCTTTCAGGCCTTCCACCTGATCCCCACGATGACAGCGCTGGAGAATGTCGCCGTGCCCCTGGAACTGGCCGGCCGCAAGGACGCGTTCCAGGTGGCGACCCGGGCGCTGGGCAGTGTCGGTCTGTCGCACCGGCTTACCCATCTGCCGGGCCAGTTGTCGGGCGGGGAGCAGCAGCGGGTCGCGCTCGCCCGCGCCTTCGCCCCGGAACCCAGCCTGCTGCTCGCCGATGAGCCGACCGGAAACCTGGATCATGCCACCGGCGCCCTGGTGATGAACCTGCTGTTCGAACTACGGGAACGGGTCGGGTCCACCTTGTTGCTGATCACCCATGACCGGTCTCTGGCGGCACGCTGCGATCGCCAGGTGCACATGGAAGACGGGCAGGTGAGCGCACCAGTCGCGGTATTACGGTCATGAGTCTCGCGTTCCGGCTGGCGCGCCGGGAGTTGCGTGGGGGCGTGCGCGGCCTGTGGGGAGTGCTGCTCTGTCTGGCGCTGGGGGTCGCGGTCATCGCCGCTGTCGGCACGGTCCGCGCGTCGGTCGATGCCGGGTTCGTCGCCGATGGACGCCGGATCCTGGGCGGCGACCTGGAGGTCGAAAGCGGCGCGCAGGCCCTGCCGGATCGCTTGCGGGACTGGTTGCGGGCCCGGGGCGCGACCCTGTCCGACGTGGCGCAGATGCGATCCATGCTGGTCGCTCCGTCCGGGGATCGCCAATTGATCGAGTTGAAAGCCGTCGATTCCGCCTGGCCGCTGGTGGGTGCCGCCACGCTGAACCCGCCAGCCCCGCTGGCCCAGGCGCTGTCGCGCCGCGACGGGCTTTACGGGCTGCTGGCGGAGCCGCTGGTGATGGATCGCCTGGCATTGAAGGCTGGCGATCGGGTTCGCCTTGGCACCGCGACGTTCCGCGTCGAGGGCACTCTGACCCTGGAGCCGGATCGGGTGGCAACCCCGTCCCTGTTCGGCCCCCGCGTGCTGATCCACGCGGATGCCTTGCCGGAAACGCAATTGATTGCCCCCGGTTCCTTGGTGCGGCACGGGCTGCGTGTGATCCTGCCGGCGTCTTCCGATCCTCTGGGCACGGCCGCGGAGATCCGGCAGGCTTTCCCGGACCAGGGCTGGCGGGTCCGCGATCCGCGTGATGCCGCGCCCAGCGTGACCCGATTCATCGGGCGGGCGACGTTGTTCCTGACCCTGGTCGGACTGACCTCCTTGCTGGTCGGCGGTATCGGGGTTGCCAATGGCGTGCGAGCCTGGCTGGACGCCCGCGCCCGCACGATCGCGACCTTGCGCTGCCTGGGCGCATCGCCGGGTCTGGTGTTTCAGGTGTGCATGATCCAGGTGATGGCACTGGCCGGTGCCGGCATTCTGGCCGGCGTGGCGCTTGGTGCTACCTTGCCGGTGGTTGCGTCCGGGCTGCTGGCCGGTGTGCTGCCGGTGCCACCGGTCGCTGGGCTCTACCCTGTACCGTTGCTGCTGGCCGCCACCTTCGGGCTGCTGATCGCGCTGTGTTTTGCCCTCTGGCCGCTCGGCCGCGCCGCGCGGATCCCTGGGGGCGCTCTGTTCCGGGACGGATTGCTGCCGGACGGCACACAACCGTCCCGCGGCCTGATCGTCGCCAATGTTGCCGTCGCGGTGGCGCTGGTCGGCCTGACCGTGGCCACCGCCACCGATCGCGTCTTCGCGATGTGGTTCTGCGCCGCCGCTTTGGGCACCTTGATCCTGTTTCGCCTCGGCGCGCTGGCGCTGATGCGCCTGGCCCGTTCGGCGCCGCACCTGCCATCCCCCTGGATGCGATTGGGCATCGCGAACCTCTATCGGCCCGGCGCACCGACCCCATTGCTGCTGTTGTCGGTCGGGCTGGGCCTGTCCACCCTGGCGGCGGTGGCGCTGATCCAGGGCAATATACGGCGGGAGATCCTGGACCAGTTGCCGTCGAATGCGCCGAGCTTCTTTTTCGTGGATATTCAGAGCGATCAGTTGGAGCGGTTCGAGGCCGTGGTGCGGGCCCAGCCAGGGGTTCAGGACATGCGCCAGGTACCCTCGCTGCGCGCCAGGCTGGTGGCGGTGAAGGGCATCCCGGTCGAGGCGGTTCGCGCAACCCCGGAAACCGCATGGGCGCTGCGGGGCGATCGCGGGCTGACCTATGCCGCGGTGCCGCCGGATGGCACGCGACTGGTCGCCGGACAATGGTGGCCGGCCGATTACAGCGGGCCGCCGCTGGTGTCCTTCGATGCCGGATTGGCCAAGGGATGGAATGTCGGCCTGGGCGATATCATCCGGGTCAATATTCTCGGACGCGATATCGACCTGACGATCGCCAGCCTGCGCGATATCGCCTGGCAGTCGCTGTCGCTCAACTTCACCATGGTCGTAAGCCCCGGCCTGCTGTCCAATGCACCGCATACCCACATCGCGACGGTGCGAATCGACACGTCGCGCCAGGGCGCCCTGCTGCGGGACGTGACCGACGCGCTGCCGAACGTGACCGGCGTGCGGGTCGAGGAAGTGCTGGCGGCCGTCGCGTCCCTGTTGAACAAGGTGGCGACCGCGCTGGCCGGCACCGGTCTGTTGACCCTGGTGTCCGGCGCGATCGTGCTGGTGGGTGCCGTCGCGGCCGGGCAACGCCGAAGGATGCAGGAAGCGGTGATCCTGCGTGCGCTGGGGGCGACTCGCCGGCAAATCCGCGCCGCGTGGCTGGTGGAATTTGGCATCCTCGGCTTGACGGCCGGTCTGACGGCTGCAATCGTCGGCACGGTGGCGAGTTTTGGGGTTGCGCATTACATTTTGCACACCGACTGGGTTTTCCTGCCAGGAACGCTTATTCTCACTTTGGCAGGAGCACTCGCCACGATGCTTGTGTTTGGCTATGCTGGAACCTCCGCTGCCTTGCGCGCCCGACCGGCGTCGATGCTGCGGAACGAGTAGAGACAGTCTGGAAGGACGTTCGTGAACCCACCGCGACATTCGAAACCAGGCAGGCTCTGCCGGCCAGGACAAAATTAGAACAACCGCCCCGGTCGTTTTGTGCTAATGATCACAACGACAAGGGCATAACGCCCGAAAGGACACAGGGAACCATGGCTTTCAGTCCCGAATACCGATCGTACCCGCGGGCATCCGCCGCCACGACGGCCGCCGTCCTGGACGCCGGCCTTCGGGCATACATGCTGCGGGTCTACAACTGGATGGGGTCCGGTCTGCTGCTGACCGGCGTCGTCGCCTATCTCATCGCCAATACCAGCGCGATCGACCTGTTTTACCCGGTGGTGCAGACACCGTTCGGCACATCCCGTTCGGCGTCGATCCTCGCCATGGTCGCGATGTTCGCGCCGCTAGGTTTTATCCTGGTGCTCAGTCTGGGTGTGAACAAGCTGTCGACTTCGGCGGCGCAGGCGCTGTTCTGGGCATTCTGCGCGACGATGGGCGCCAGCCTGACCAACATCTTCCTGATCTACACCGGCGAATCGATCGTGCGGGTGTTCTTCATCACCGCCGCGACCTTTGCCGCGACCAGCCTGTATGGCTACACGACGAAGGCCGACCTCAGCCGCTTCGGCAGCTTCCTGGTGATGGGCCTGATCGGCATCTTGATCGCCGGTCTGGTGAACATCTTCCTGCAGAGCAGCGCGCTGCAGTTCGCCATTAGCTGCATCGGGGTGGTCGTATTCACCGGCCTGACGGCGTTCGACACGCAGCGGATCAAGGCTGATTACGTGCAGTTCGCCTATGCCGATGGCGTGGAAGGCGCGGCCAAGCGCAGCGTCTTTGACGCGCTCAGCCTGTATCTGAACTTCATCAACCTGTTCACGATGCTGATGTCGCTGCTCGGCAATCGCAACAGCAACTGATCACGACACCGATCGGTTTCACCTGACTACAAGCCCCGGAGCCTCGCTCCGGGGCTTTTTCGTTGGGTCCCGTTTCCGCGTGCCCCGTCTTCAGGCGTGCCCCGTCTTCAGGTGTGGCCCGCCCGCCGGCCCGGGATCAGGGGCGCGGATTGGCGCAACAGGGCCTCCGCCATCTCCTGCCAGGCAAGCCCGATGTCGGTCCGCGTCATATCGATGGGCGGCGGATCTGTCAGCATGCGGTGGATGGCGGCGGCAATGCCGGCGGGTGTAGGGGCACACAGGCTCGCCGCGCTCTCCTGGCCCACCTGCTCGCGCAGCCCCCCGACCTCGGTCGCCACCACCGCGCGTCCGGCCGCCAGGGCAACCGCGGCGATGCCGCTCTGGCTGGCTTCGCGGTAGGGCAGCACCAGCGCATCCGCCCAGGCGATCACGCCACCGACCTCATCTTCGGCCACCCAGCGGTTTTCGACCGTCACGCCAGGACGGGTGCGCAACCGGTCCAGCACCGGCGATTCCGCGCCGGCCCCGATCACGCGCACGGCCATGTCGTCGCGCCGGCCTAGCATCGTGAGCGCCTCATCGAGCAGATCGAGACCCTTATAGGGCAGCAGCCGGCCGAAAAAGAGCAGACGCAGCGGGCCACCGCCGTCCTGGCGCGGCGGGGCATCATATGGCAACGGCGGATGGCTGATCCGGATCAGCGTTCGGCCGTTCCGTTCGGCCAGTCCCTGGGCAATCAGCCGCTCGCCAACATGGGCACTCAGCGCCGCGACCCGGTCGGCCGACCGACAGAGCCGACGTTGCAGCCAGATTTGTAGCGGGAACCCGTCGCCCGGATGGGCATCGGCGTCATGCACGATCACCACGAACGGCACCGGCAGCCTCCGCAATACCCAGGCCATGACCAGGTCGAGCGGCCCGGGCATCGCACACACCGCGAGGTCGGGCCGCATCGCCTGCAACCGACGGCGCAGCCCCCAGGCCCAGAACGGGGCGGACAGGGCGCGGGCAATCAGGCCGGGAAAGCCACCATAGGTTCGGATGGGGAGGTCACAAGGCGGCGGGTTCGCGCTGGCCAGGATCGCGGCCCGGGTGGACAGCGACAGCGATGCCGAGACCCCGGGGCAGGCGCGGAGTCCCTCGGCCAACAGCGCGGCAATCTTCGGACCGCTGCCAGATCGGCCCCACTGCCAGACGACCACTTTCAGTATGACAACACGCCCCCTGCCTTCAGCCGCTCATGCCGGGTCACCCCCGCAACCGTCCGGATGGGGACGTCTCTGTTACGACGCCCCATGGTTGCGGTCGGTTCGGTGTAACCATGTGGCGACCCTGGCGGCAAGCGATCGATACATGCTGACGACGGGGCGAACCTATTACATTCGTGCCACCTGCGTCCCTGCCTCTTGCATCCCGCCGGCCAATCCACCAACGTCCCGGAAACCTGGGTCGCCACGAACGCGATCCGAGACTGGCTTAATAAATATCAAGGGAGGATGTCGGTGCCATCGAAACGCATCACCGGTCTACACGTGGCGGCCCTGATCCTGGCGACCTTGGGTTGGCTCGCAACGCCGGCCGCCGCACAGAAACATGGTGGCACAATTACCCTGCCGCATATCGACACGCCGCCCAGCCCCTCGATTCATGAGGAAGCCACGGCGTCGGTCGTGATCCCGTTCATGCCTTTGTATAACAATTTGGTCATATTCGACCAGCATGCGCCGCAGAACCGGATGGACACGATCAAGCCGGAACTCGCGACATCCTGGAAATTGAGCGACGACGGCACGAAACTGACATTCGCGTTGCGAGAGGGCGTGACGTTCCACGACGGCAAGCCGTTTACCTCGGCGGATGTGAAATGCACCTGGGATATGGTGTCGGGTCTGGCGCCCGGGAAAATCCGCAAGAGCCCGCGGCAGGCCTGGTACACCAACCTGAAGGAGGTTTCGGTCAACGGACCGCATGAAGTGACCTTCACGCTGGGCCGTCCGCAGCCGTCGTTCCTGTCGCTGCTCGCGGCCGGCTGGTCGCCGGTCTATCCGTGCCATGTCACCTCGGCGCAGATGCGCACCAAGCCCATCGGCACCGGCCCGTTCAAATTCGTCGAATACCGGCTGAACGAACTGATGAAGATGGAGCGCAACCCCAACTACTGGAAGAAGGGGCTGCCTTATCTGGACGCGATCGAATACCAGATCGTGCCGAACCGCGGCACCCGCATGCTCAGCCTGGTCGCCGGCAAGTTCGACATGAGCTACCCGACCGACGTCTCGGTGCCGTTGCTGCGCGATCTGAAGGCGCAGGCGCCGCACCTGGAGTGCAAAATGCGACGCTCCAACGTCAGCACGAACCTGATCATCAACCGCGACGTGCCCCCCTTCGACAATCCGGA
>CAMBXJ010000192.1 GCA_945871455.1 Asaia bogorensis | reverse complement strand
CCCAGGCCGAGGCGTTGCAGCACGCCCGGGGAAAAGCCCTCGGCCACCACGTCGCAGATGCGCACCAGGTCCTTCGCGATAGCCATCCCCTTGGGATGGCGGATGTTCAGCGAAATCCCGCGCTTGCCGGCGTTCTTGTTGTTGAACTGCCCGCCCATGTTGAGGTCGGTCACGCCCTTCAGCGGCCCGGTCGCCTTGTCGCGCGCCTCCCGCCCACCAACTGGGGCCATCGCCGCCAGGCGGGTATCGGGATTGTCCTTCCACTCGACCTTGTAGCTTTCCGCGCCCATCGCGGCCAGGAATCGCGTGCCGCCGGCCGAGGCCAGGAACCACGCGAAATCCAGGATTTTCACGCCCTGCAACGGGAACGGCTTGCCGTGCAGCGCGGAGTGCTTCACCTCGCCGGTGTACCCCTTGGGCTGCGCCGGCACGGATGGTGCGCGGGCGGCAGAGGCCAGCACCGTTTCGGTGTCCTCGCCCAGCAGTGGCGCGCGCCGGCCAACCTGCCAGCTTGTCGCGGTGGCCAGCCATTTCGAGGTCGGGTAGCGGAACGACCGCCCGTGTTCGGGGTGGTGGACATCCGCGAAGGACCGCCGCGTCAGCCAATGCACGTCGAGCGCGTTTTCGTGCGGCTTGCGGATCGGCGCCCAGAGCAGGCCGGCCTCCTGCGCTTCCAGCCACGGCATGTCCTTGTAGGTCCAGGAGCGGACGAAGCGCTGCACCACGTCCAGCATATGCGCGCGGGCCTCGTCGGACGCGGTGGAGCCTGGCACGGCGCGCGCCTTCAGGTCCACGTCGGGACCGGGCGGCTGCAGGTCCGCTTCCAATTTGTACTTGCCCAGCATCGGCACCAGATTCTGCAGATCACGCGCGCCCATGCCGTGCGACATGAACCAGCGGCCGTCTTTCGTGTGCACGATCGACGGCGAGGCGTTCGGCGTTTCCAGCGCATGCCGACAGGTCAGGCGCCACAGTGGCACCCGACGCATCACCCAGTTCATGATGTCGAGTTCAGGGTTCTTCGACACCGCCTCATGCACCGCCACCGAAACATCCTGGCCGAGACCGGTGCGATGGCGGTTGATCGCCGCGGCGATGATGCCGGTGGCAAGCTGCTCGCCCGCGATGTGGTAGGCATGCCAGGCCTGCGGTGCGATCGGCGGCGTGTCGTATTCCAGGTTCGGGTCGGGATCGTAACCGCAATTCATCATGATCCCGCCCAGTGCCAGGTGGATCAGGTCCGAGCCTTTCAGGTCCGCCCAGGGCCCGTCATCGCCGAACGGCGTGATGCGCGCGGTGATCAGCTTCGGATAGGCCGCGTTCAGCGCCGCCCGGTCGAGGCCGAGCACGGTGTTCGTCGCGCCGCAGGAGGAGTCGAGCAGGATATCGGCGCCCGCGAGCAGCCCGCGCAGTCGCTCCTGGCCCTGCTTCTCCTGCAAGTCCAGCATCACCGATTGCTTGGCGCGGTTGTAGTTCCAGAAATACAGCGACCGCTCCAGACCAGGTTTGTCTTCCAGGAACGGGCCGATGCGGCGGGTGGCGCTGCCTTCCGGCGGCTCTATCTTGATCACCTCGGCGCCGAGACCGGCGAGCAGCAGGCCGGCATATTCGGCGCGCTCATCGGCGATTTCGATCACGCGCAGCCCGGCGAGCATGCCGGGGCCGGCATTGCCCATGGTCTCGCCCGGGCCGGTGGCGATCTCGCTTGCGTCTGTCATTGGGGCGTTTCCTTTTATATGGGCGGTCGTCAGGACAGGCCGGCGGCGTTACGGCCGGGTGCGGGCGAGCATTTCCAGCAGCCAGGGATTGACGACTTCAGGCGACTCATACGCGGCCCAATGGCCGGTCTTCGGCACCACGCGGACATCGGCGTCCGGCTTGCGGGCCTTTAACGACGCCACCCGTTCCGGCCCCTTCGGATTGGCGGGCGCATCCAGTTCGCCCCACATGCCGTTCAGCGGGGATTGCAGCGCGTCGATCGCCTTGAGGATCGCACCGCTGCGGGAGATCGCCGGGGTGCGCAGGCGGGAACGGATGGTGTTCCAGTCCTGGATCAGGATCGCGAGGTCATCGATCTTTGCGGGATCGGCGATCATCAGGCGGTTGAGGTTGATCCGGTGGGTATCCCGCCGCTCCTGCCCTTCCAGATGCCGCACCTTTTCCAGCTTCACCGCCGAACCAAGCGCCCCCAGGGCGCCGACACCGGCTGATCCGATGATGGTGACCGAACGCACCTGCTTGCCGCGCAACGCGCCGACGCAGCTTGCCATGGTGCCGCCGAAGGAGAAGCCGACCACGTCGTAGGTGGTGGACCGTCCGATCACCGAATCGATCCCGTCGGCTACGATTGTGGCGATCGCATCGGCGTTGTCGCCATCGGGCGGGAAATCGGATTCGCCGAGGCCGGGCAGGTCGGGCACCAGCACGCGGTAGGTCTGCACCAGGACCTCGATACTGCGGATCCAGTGCCGCCAGGACCCAGCTCCGCCATGAAACAGCACGACGACAGGTGCGGTGCCGCCGGAGATATCCCATAGTCGCCACACCATGCGCCCCTCCCCGCAGGGTGATTCATAGCGCGTCGCCTGGGATTCGATGCGATCCAGATAGGCTTGTGGGTCCAGTGTCGCCTGATCGTTCATGGGTACGTCCATCCTCGGCCCGGAATGCATTGCATGGGGCCGGCCTTTCCCGTCCGCGCGACCCGGCGGGCCATGCGGTCGGGGAGTGCCGGCTGTTCGGGGACAGTCTACAAACAGGGATGCGCCAGCGCCAAATCCGGATGCCGACAAATCCGGATGCCAAGCCTGGGGTGGTCATGCTAAACTACCGCCATGAGTTCGGCCCTGCGACAACCGATGACGGTGGACGAGTTCCTCGCCTGGGAGGAACGGCAGGAACTGCGTTGGGAGTTCGATGGGTTCCAACCGGTCGCGATGACCGGTGGGACAGAGGCGCATTCGCTGATCCAGAGCAATCTGATCACCGCGCTGAGCACGCGTCTGCGGGGAACCCCGTGCCGCGTGCATGGCAGCCACCTGAAGATCAGAGCCTCCGCAAGCATCCGCTATCCCGACGCGTTCGTGCTCTGCGGCCCCGTACAGCGGGACAGCACGGTTGCGGCAACGCCGGTCGTCGTGTTCGAGATCATCAGCCCCAGCACGTCCGGCACCGACCGGATTCTCAAGGCCCGGGAATACGGCGATACGCCATCGATCCAGCGTTACGTCATCCTGGAACAGACCCGACAGGCCGCGACGGTCTTCGCCCGAGATGCCTGTCTTTGGGCGGGCCTGGTGGTGACAGGCGACACCGATCTGGCCTTGCCAGAGATCGGCATCAACCTGCCGCTGGCCGAACTCTATCTCGATGTCCCGCTGCCGCCCGAAAGCGAGGCCGCGTAGGCAGGGTCAACGACGAGCGATCTCCGACAGCCGCAGGATCACCCCGCTGGGGTCGGTCTGGCTGGGAACCCGCTCCACCCGCATCGTCCAGCGGACGCCCGCTTCCGCCAGTTCCGCATCGACATTGCGCGATTTCGGAAACCAGCATTCCCCCCCGGGCAGCAACAGCGGTTCGGCATAGTCCAGCAGCCGCGATACCGATGCCAGTGCCCGCGCCGTCACGACCAAAGCCGGCGGGACGGTAGCCTTCTCGATCCGGGTCTGATGCACGGTTGCCGGAGCGTCGGTAACCCGCGCCGCTTCCCGCAGGAAAGCACATTTGCGACGGTCTTCCTCGATCAGATCGACATGCACGCCGTAGCGGATTGCCAATACCAGACCGGGAAACCCGCCGCCGGAGCCCAGATCGATCAGCCGCTCCGGCAACGGCCCCAGCAGCGACCCCAGTTGCACGCTGTCGGCGACATGGCGCGACCACAGCAGGGGGATGTCACCGCGCGCGACGAGATTGATCGACGCGTTCCACCGCAACAACGTATCGACGAAAAGCCGCAGCCGAACGTCCGGGTCGGACACCATGGTCATGCCCCTGTGCTGTGACGGTCTTATACCAGCCGTCCGATCCATTGACCGATGCTCGGCTCCCCTCATCATTGCCGAGCCTGACGCGGCAACCCGCGCTTCAAATGTCGGGGGCGGGTTGGGGCATCAGGTCGGGCAAAGACGATCAGGGGAATGCCCGCGGCAGGTAATACTACACGCCCCTGCCATTGACGACCCAGGCTCCACGCCGGACGATACGCCCATGGAAGAGGTGATGCTCGGTATCCTGATCATAGTGGCCGTCATCGGCGGCTGGGTCCTCGGCGTCATCGGCTTCTTCTCCGCTCGGCGGGCCCTGGGGGAGGTCGCGGCCCTGCGGCGCCAGATGGACGCGATGCGGGCCGGCGCGGGAACCGATCAGGACATCCCATCGGTCGATCCGCGGTCGATTTGGGACACGCCGAGGCCGGCGGCCGAAACCGAAACGCCATCAACCGCGCCCGTGGCGCCGACCCCATCCGAACTGCCATCATTCGGGGTTATGGCAAGCGGGCCGCCACCTGTCTCGACGGAGCCGCTGGAGGACGCCGCCCGCCCGGACCAGGAACCTCGGCCGGTCCCATCGGCCGCCCCACCTCCCAGGGACCTCGAAACCCTCCTCACCACAAAATGGGGAGTCTGGATCGGTGCCGCCGCGCTGCTGATGTCCGGCGTGTTCCTGATCCGCTACGCCGTCGAGCAGGACATGCTGGGGCCGGAAGTGCGATGTGTGCTGGCCGCGCTTCTGGCCGCCGCGCTGATCGGCGGTGCGGAATGGCTGCGTGGCAAGGCATTCGGCGGTCCGGCCGACCAGGCCCCGCCAGCCCTGGCATCCGGCGGCGTCGCCATCCTGTTCGGGGCCGCCTATGGCACCGGCGTCCTGTATGAACTCGTCCCACCGGCCATCGGCTTCGTGTTGCTGGCGGGTGCGTCGATGGTCGGACTGGCGCTGTCTTTGCGGCACGGCCAGCTTGTCGCCGCCGTCGGCATCGTCGGGGCATTCGTCACGCCCGCCCTGGTCAGCACCGACAACCCGTCGATGCCGGGCCTGTTCTTCTATCTGCTGTTCGTGACCGCCGCGGCCCTTGCCGTCGTGCGGTACACCGCCTGGATCTGGCTGGGACGCGCCACCACCATCGCCGGTGCCCTCTGGGTGCTGGTCGCAACCTTGGCGGGACCGGGCATCGAGTCCTGGGCGCCGGCGTTGTTCGTTGCCGCGGCATCGGCGCTCCATCTGCTCCTCCTACCGCCAGAGGCATTAAATCACCCGCTCGGCCGCCGTCTCAGCTGGATCCCGCTGGCGGTCCTGGGCGCTTCCGGCCTGATCCTGGCCATGGCGGAGGGCGGTTGGGCGACCCGCGCCGGTCTGCTGCTGCTGGCCCCGTTGACCGTGTGGAAAGCCGTGTGGGAGCCACGGCTGCGGTTGCTGCCATTCCTGTCCGCCGCCTTCTTCCTGTTGCTGTTGCTGACCTGGGATGTTGCGGTCACCGACTGGCCCGACGTGACCCAGTTGGACCGGTATTGGACGCCCGAGGTCGTGGCGGCGATGCTCGGAACGGCGTCCCTGATCGCCGGGTTCTTCGCCGCCTCGGGCTGGTGGTTCCAGCAACGCACCCCGTATCCGCTGCCCTGGGCGAGCCTGACGGCGTCGGTCCCGGTTCTGGCTCTGGCGATCTGCTATGGACGGGTGACGCTGTTCCAGCCCCGGGTCGGTTGGGCATTGGCGGCCTACGCGCTTGCCGCGGGCCTGATCGGCCTGACCGCGATGGCCGTTCGCCAGGCTGTACCCAACGCAAGACAGATTGCCGGCGTGCACGCGGCGGGCGCCGTGGCGGCGCTGGCGCTGGGGACCGCAATGGTGCTGGCCGACCAGTGGCTGACCCTGACGGTGTCGTTGATCCTGCCGGCGCTGGCGTGGGTGGAAGCCAAGGCCGATCTGCCGCCCCTGCGTCTGGTCGCTCGCGCGGTGGCCGTCCTGGTGCTGATCCGGCTGCTGGCAAACTGGTATGTGCTGGACTACGCGTTCGGCGGCACGCCGATCCTGAACGGGCTGCTGCCCGCCTATGGGGTCCCCGCCGCCGCCTTTGCGATCGCGGCGTGGATGTTCCGCCGACGTGGCGACGATCTGACCGTTGGCGTGCTGGAAGCCGGCGCCATGGCTTTCGCGACCGTGCTGGTCGCGCTGGAAATCCGCCACTTCGCCGGCGCCGGCGAACTCGACCGGACAGCGATTCGGTTCGGGGAGGCGGCGTTGCACGTCGCATCCCTGTCCGTCATGGCCCTGGTCGGCCTGCGCATCGCCGATCGGTTGCGGCGACCGGTGCTGGTCTGGACGTCGCGCATCCAAGGGACGCTGGCTGTGGCGGGCGGCGCGGTGCTGATACTCGCCAATCCGGCCACCACGGGGGAGGCGGTGGGCAGCCTGCCGTTCTTCGACTGGCTGATGCCGGCCTATCTGCTGCCCGCGGTGCTTGCCCTCGTCGCGGCGCGGTCGCTGGCTCCGCCGTACCGGACCGTTCTCGCAAGCTATGCCCTGTTCGCCATCTTCGTGTGGATTACGCTGGAAATCCGCCATCTGTTCCATGGGACGGTGATTGGACCCAGGCAATCGCTGACCGGTCCCGAGCTTTGGGCAATGTCAGGCGGCTGGCTGGCCTATGGCGCGGCGTTGCTGGTTGCTGGCCTTCGCATGAAGATGCGGCCGTTGCGGCTGGCCGGCATTGGGTTGGTCGGGTTGGTCGCGGTGAAGGTCTTCATCGTCGACATGGCGGAACTGGATGGGCTGTGGCGCGTGCTCTCCTTCCTGGGTCTCGGCCTGTCGTTGATCGCGCTCGGCACCGTCTATCGCCGCCTCGCCGACCGACCCGGTGGGCATTCGGGTTCTTGACCCGGGCCGGGCAACCTTTGACGATGGTAGCGCAACCCTGGCGGATCGCCAGAAACGGGAGGAACCACCGATGGATCTCGGATTGAAGGGCAAGAAGGGCATCGTCTGCGCCGCCAGCAAGGGGCTGGGTCGAGCCTGCGCGATTTCCTTGGCGCGGGAGGGGGTGGATCTGGTGATCACCGCCCGCACGGCGAGCGAATTGGAAAAGACCGCGGAGGAAATCCGCCAGATGACCGGGGTGAAGGTGACCGCCGTCCCCGGCGATATCTCCACCGAGGAAGGCCGGGCGGCGGCGCTGGCGGCATGCCCGGAACCGGATATCCTGGTGAACAATGCCGGTGGCCCGCCGCATGGCGATTTCCGCGAATGGGACCGGGACGCGTGGATCAAGGCGATCGACCAGAACATGCTGGCGCCGATCTTCCTGATCAAGGCGGTCGTGGACGGCATGGCGGCCCGGAAGTTCGGGCGGATCGTCAACATCACCTCGGCTTCCGTGAAGTCCCCGATCCCGGTGCTGGGCATGAGCAACGGGGCGCGCGCCGGCCTGACCGGCTTCGTCGCCGGCCTGGCGCGTCAGGTCGCGAAGGACAACGTGATCATCAACAACATTCTGCCCGGGCCGTTCCTGACCGACCGGCTGCGCAGCGGCGCGCTGGCGGCGTCCAAGCAGCGCAACGTGCCGGTGGATGAAATCCTGGCCGAGCGGGCGGCGGGGACACCGACGGGGCGGGTGGGCGATCCGGCGGAGTTCGGCGATGCCTGCGCCTTCCTGTGTTCGGCGAAGATCGGTTTCATCGTCGGGCACAACCTGTTGCTGGACGGCGGCAACTTCAACTCTTCGATCGCGTAGGGGCTTCTCGCTGCCCCTTCCGGTGGGTTGCCGCATGCGCGATTACGGCAACGGAGAAAATCCTCCTCCCCTTGCGGGAGGGGGTTGGGGGGAGGGGATTCAGGCACTGTTCGTTTAGTACGACCCCTCCTCCAGCCCCGGTCCGAACGGGGTGGGGGAAGGTTTTCTCCACGGCGCGATGCTTGATTGAAGCGGCTTGTTCAGGCCAGCCAA